>DASWWB010000102.1:0-8346 GCA_036406115.1 Herpetosiphonaceae bacterium | reverse complement strand
GCCCGCCCCTGCGAGCGCCGGCCGCGTCGTCGTGATGCTGCCCCGCAAGGCCCGCGCCGCCGCCGGCAGGCCCAGGAAGGCCAGTCCGAACAGGAGCGCGGTCCAGGCGGTTGGCAGCCAGTAGCCGAGGAGCGCCGGCCGCGCAGCCAAGGCGATCAGGAGCAGGCCGCCCAGTCCTGGCGGGACGAGCCAAGCCCAGCGCGCCGCGCCCGCCCGCCAGAAGGCAAGGCCCGCGACAAAGCAAGCGCCGCTGAAAAACAGCGCCCGGATGATCGCGCCGAGCGCCGACGGCGCGCCGACCGGGGCGATGGCGGCGAGACTCACCGCCACGCCGAGCTGCCGGCTATCGTTGGCTGTGGGTTTGAAGACCGGCCCCGTGATGTGCAGCGCCGGCGTCTCCCAGGCGACGGCGTCGCGCGGCACGAAAAGCTGATAGACCCGCCAGCCGGGGGTGGCGGTGGCGCTGAACGCGGCGGTCGAGCCCGGGACACGCGCGTTGAACCCCTGGACGGGGCCGCCGGTCGGGCCTTTGACCCGCGCCGTCATCAAGACCCGCGCAAAGCGCTCGTAGCCGTAGAAGATCGCCTGGCTGTCGCCGTCGGTCCAGCGATAGCCGCCCTCCTCGTTTGTCTGCCGCGGCCAGAACGACACCGCCGCCCCCGCGTCGGACGTTGTCCCTATCTCATACCGGGCCGGCGCCTGCCCGACCCCGAGCAGCGCCAGGCACAGCACGATCCCCACGCCCAGCGCCGACGCGCCGAGCCGCGCGAGCGCGCGCTCGCGCGGGGCGCGGATCTTCCCAACGAACTTCAAAATCTCGGCTCCTTGTGCAGGCCGCTGGCACGGGCCTGTTGTGTCGGATCATTGTCTCGGCGCGGTGACAGGATCATCGCAATCAGGTCGCCCCGACCCGCGCCGTCGATGACACAGCCCTTGGCGGCGCGCCTGGCGGCCGGCCAGCGCGCATTGTCGATGGTCGGAGGGCTGCTGTCAAACGTCGGACGTTTTCGCGACACCAGGTTTTTGGAAGCCCACTGACAGAAATGCTCAGTCACCCTATGCTCCCGCCGCTAGCACACGGTTGAAGCGCATACAGCTTTCTTCATGAGAGAAGAGGCCACGCATTGCGATCTAACCTGATCCTTTGCTCTGTCTCCCGCGAGACAGGGTATGTCCTTGCCATGCCATAGCTGGACCGCAGCGCGGGCTCGGCCGTCACGACGACCGACGCCAACGGCCACAAGACCCGGCGCGAGAGCGATGTCTTCGGCCGCCTGCGCAAGGTGATCGAGTACAGCGGCGATGACACCGCGTCCTACGCCGAGTACGCGACCACGACCTACGCCTACAGCCCGCTGGATGTGCTGACGAGCGTCACCGACGCTCAGAGCAAGGTCACCACGATGACCTACGACAGCCTGGGGCGCAAGCTGACCATGAGCGAGCCCAACATGGGCGCCTGGAGCTACGCTTACGATGTCGATGGCAACCTGACCAGCCAGACCGACGCCAAGAGCCAGACGCTCAGCTTCGAGTATGACGACCTCAGTCGCCTGATCGCCAAGAAGCAGGGCGTGACCACCATCGCCAGCTATGGCTACGATCAGCTGGACGGGTTCACCGGTTATGGCAAGGGCCGCCGGACCTCGATCTCCAACAGCGCGACCTACCAGAAGTATGGCTACAACGCCCGCGGCGAGACAATCGCCGAGCAGGTGATCATGCAGCAGGGCGGCGCCACCTATAACATGAACCGTACCTACTATGCCGACGGCAAGCCGGCGACCATCACCTATCCAACGGGCGAGGTGTTGAGCTACGCCTACGACGAGGCCGGCCTGCTCAACCAGATTTCGAGCGGCCTGGGTACGTACCAATCGCTGGCCACCTACAATGCTGCCGGCCAGAGCCTGGAGACGTATCTGGGTAACGGCATGATCGAGCGCCGCGTCTACGACAGCCTGTCCAACCGGCTGACGGACCTGGCGGCGGATGATGGCATCGGCGTCCAGGCGCTGCGCCGCCAGTACTACTACGACAACGTCGGCAATATCGAGCGCGTCTACGATCCGACGACAACCGAGACGCTGAAATTCGGCTACGACCACCGCGACCGGCTGACCTCGGCCTGCACCTGGAGCGGCTCGGCATGCGGCTCGGGCACCGGCGCGCTCAATGAAACCTACGCCTACAATACGATCGGCAACCTGACCAGCAAGGCGGGGGTGAGCTACACCTACAGCCCGACCAAGCCGCAGCAGGTGACGTCAGCGGGCGCCAATAGCTACACCTACGACAACAACGGCAACATGCTGACCGGCGCCGGCCGCACCTTCACCTGGAACATCGAGAACCAGCCGACCCAGATCGTGAAGGGGACGGTGACCGAGACCTATCTCTACAACGCCGATAACGAACGAGTCAAGAAGACCTCTGTCAACGGCGGCACGACGACCACGACGCTGTACATCGGCAACGTGGAGTACACTGGCAGTCAGGTCGTCTCGTACTACGGCGCGGCGATGCGCACCTCGACCGGCAACCCGACGGCGCTCAACCCCGGCGCGCTGGTCTATCTCCATAGCGACCACCTGGGCTCGGTCAGCGCCACCACTGACGCAACCGGCAGCATCGTCGAGTCGCAGCGCTTCACGCCCTGGGGCGAGGTGCGCAGCGGCGGCGTGACCGCCACGACCAAGAACTACACCGGCCAGATCAAGGACGCGGGCACCGGCCTGAGCTTCTACAACGCCCGCTATTACGACGCCGCCTTGGGCCGCTTCACCAGCGCCGACAGCATCGTCCCGGGTACCGCACACCGTAGCTTGACGATTGATTACCATGAAACACTATTCAATAACAAGCTGGCGGGGGAAAACAATCAGGATTTCTGGTTCAAAATGAGCGGCCGGCAGCAGCAGCAGGCAAAGGCTCCTTGGGGCCCGAACATTCCCGCCCAACTCAACCGCTATGCCTATGTGAGGAATAATCCGCTGAACGCTAAAGATCCAACTGGGCATACGACGGAGGGAGTCCACATCGCTACCTCTCAGGATGCTAAGTTTGCGCTCATCGCCCTGAATGACTTCATCGCTTCCTTCGATGTGGCGCTAAATCTTGATAAGATTGAGGTTAAGGGCGGCTATAGGGAAGCGATCGGCGTGGCGATCAGTGCTAGTCTTAAACAACTGGTTTCGACCTTTGGAGCAGATTTCGTCGCCTTCCTTAAAGGACTTGCCGACGCTCTGGGCTCCATGATTGATGACGATAAAGATTTCGAGCATGGTGTTTATTTCCAGATCTCTCAACTCGCATATTCAAATGGTCAGCAAGTGGTGGATCTGAAGTGGTCAGGATGCCGGAATGCGGACTGTAGCGTCAAGAGTCTGCTCGGTCACTCATATCTCCGAAGCCACCAGGGACTTCAGTGGCCTTGGGAGGATGAAACCAACTGGGACCATGACGCCCCAGAGATGGGACGAAAGCTCTGGTCGCAGATTAGGCAATCCCAGAACAAATAAAGACCGCACGGCTCCCGGCAGCGCTCAACGAGAGCGCTGCCGGGAGACATTCTGTTCTTTCTGTCCAGAGTTCTCTATTTCCTGAAATGGAGCAAGAATGAATCGATACGCCAAACTTCTAGGCTGCCTGTTTCTTGCCAGCCTTCTCGCTGCTTGCCAATCCAATACGGGGCGGCCTCTCACAGTGAATGAGACCCGGGATCTGTTGCAAGAGGACGGACTGCCCAAACCGTTTGCGCAAGAACGGGTGGGCGGGGTGGTGACGGTGCTTATGATCGATAATCCGTCCGAAAAAGGCTGCATACTCGCAGGCCAGGGAGCGGATAGCGGTTTCTCGGAGCGAGTCACCAGCGCCCACCCGAGCGTGCCTATGGATCAGGGGCCTGTCTTCACCGCCAGTTCCTGGCAACGGTTCTACACGATTGTGTGTGTCATTATCGATGATCCGGTGCTCCAGCAACAAGCAAAAACACTCACCATGACCTTCGAGGATGGAGCGACGATCGTTGTTCCCGCCGATGGGCGTCATGGCTATGTCATTGCCAACCCATCTCCGGCCGATCGGTACAGCAATACCTACCGGGAACTATCTATCGACGATGGTGATCCAAAGACCCCTCCGGTGGTGAAGTCCCCGAAGCGTTAATCGGCCCATCCAGTAAGTCGAGCTGCGGCTGGTACGGCTGCGCTGCCAGGCGCGAGTCGCTGCTGGCCGCTTTGGAAGAAGCGGTTTTGGGTCCGACGATCATCTCCCCGCGCCCCCCTCATACTACAGATCATCGTATAATGGACGACGCGACGCAGGCTCGTTCCTGGCGGTCCCAGCCGACTTGCGCCAACCCCCACTTTATGGCACGATGGCGCGACCGGAAGAACGTGGAGAGCAGGGAGCCGGATGGGCAGCGCGCGACACCTGGGAATCGAGGTTTGCCAGCCCCGCACGCCGGCGCCGCGTTGGCGGATTCGGCGGGCGCGGCACGGCGCCTGCTTGGTTATCGCCCAAGGCCGCCTGCTTGCCCCGCTGCCCGCAGATTGTCGCCGATCTACCGTGAGAGCGCACTGATGGCCCTGTGGTCCAAAAGCTTGATGGCCCGGCTGATCGCCTCGTTCCTGCTCCTGGCGCTGACGATGGTCAGCCTGGTGGGCTTCCTGGCGTTCCGCTCGGCCCGCGCCGCCCTCACCGACTCGCTCTACCAGCGCCTGAGCGCGATTTCGGCGCTCAAGGAAGATGAGCTGAACCGCTGGATCGACGATCAGCGCAACGCCGTGCTGACGATCGCCGCCGATCCCGATATTACCGCCGAGTTCGATCGGATGCTTGCCGCCGATCCGCAAAGCCCGGTCTTCGCCGAAGCCTACCGCCGCGTCGGCGAGCACGCCGCCGCCCTGGCCGGCAACAATCCTAATTTCGCCGAGCTGATGGTCCTGTCGGACCAAAACGGCCGTGTCCTGTTCTCGACGATGCCCGACCACGAGGGCGATTTCCGCGGCAGCGACGGCTACTACGCGCTCGGCCGCCAGCAAACCTACGTCCAGAATGTCTATCTCTCGCCGCTCACGCTCCGGCCGGCCATGACAATCGCGACGCCGGTCGGCGCCGGCGCCCGGCGCGGCGTGCTGGCGATCCATCTCAACCTGGCCCGCATGGATGCGATCGTGCTCAACCGCGACGGGCTCGGCGCCTCCGGCGAAACCTATCTGGTCGATCGCCTGAATGAGTTTGTCTCCGCCGAGCGCATCGGCCGCCGCGAGTTCCCGCGCGGCGTTCACACCGTCGGCATCGACCGGGCGATCCAGGGCCAGGACGGCCAGGATCTCTATTTCAACTACGCCGGCCAGCCGGTGATCGGCGTCTACCGCTGGGTCGAGGGCCGCGACCTGGCCATGATCACCGAGCTGAGCCAGGACGAAGCCTTCGCCCCGGCCCGCGAGCTGGCGCTGACGATCGCCCTCGTCGGCCTGGCGCTGACGATCGCCCTGGTCCTGGCGGCCTTCCTCCTGTCCCGCCAGATCGCCCGGCCCATCCTGGCCCTGGCCCGCGCCGCCGAGCGGGTGGCGGACGGCGATCTCAGCGCCGAGGCCCCGGTCGAGACCAGGGATGAGATCGGCAAGCTCGCCGGCTCCTTCAATCGCATGACCGGCCAGCTCCGCTCGCTCTACGCCGATCTTTCGCGCCAGGTCGAGGAGCTGCGCCAGACCCAGGCCGCCCTGCGCGGCAGCGAGCAAAAATACCGCTCGATTGTCGAGCACGCGATCGAGGGGATTTTCCAGACCACCCGCGACGGCGCCGTGATCAGCGCCAATCCGGCGCTCGCCCGCATCTGCGGCTACGACTCGCCGGCCGAGATGACCGCCGCCGCCGACCTGCGGCCGTTCTACGTCCAGCCCGGCCGGCGTGTCGAGCTGCTGTCGCTGGTCGAGCGCCAGGGCGCGGTGCTCGGCGTCGAATCCCAGGTCTATCGCAAGGACGGCGATATCATCTGGATCTCCGAAAATATCCGGGCGGTCCGCGACGACGATGGCGCCCTGCTCTATTTCGAGGGTTCGCTGGAGGATGTGACCGCCCGCAAGCAGGGCGAGGAGCAGCTGGAGGGCCGGCGCCGCGAGCTGGAGGAGCTGGTCGCCGCCAGCACCGCCGAGCTACGCTCCGCCAACGCCGAGCTTGAGCGCCTGGCCGGCGAGCTGGGCGAGAAGAACCGCGATCTGCTCCAGGGCCTGGTGCTGGCCCGCGACATCCAGCTCGGCCTGCTGCCGACCCAGCAGCCCTGGTCGATGCCCAACCTGCTGGTCCACGGCGTCTCGCTGCCCTCCAGCGCGGTCGGCGGCGACTTCTACAATTATCTGGCCAACACCGACCGGGCCAAGGCCGGCATCGCGGTCGGCGATATCTCCGGCAAAGGCATCGGCGCGGCGGTGATGATGGCGCTGGCGGCCGGGGCGGTCGAGGAGCGCGCGCGCTTCATCAGCACGCCCGGCCCGCTGCTTGAGGCGCTTAATCTCCAGCTCGCCCCGCGCCTGCGGGCTAACAAGATGAACGCCGCCCTGCTCTATCTGCTGCTCGACACCCGCCACTCGCGGCTCCAGGTCGCCAACGCCGGCATGATCGCGCCGCTGCTGGTCCGCGCCGGCCAGGTCGAGATCATCGAGGCCTACGGCGTGCCGCTCGGCTCGCCGCTCGCCGGCCGCTACGAGCAGTGCGAGGTGCCGCTCCAGCCCGGCGATCTGATCGTGCTGGTCTCCGATGGCGTGGTCGAGGCCCGCAACCAGTCCGGCGAGATCTACGGCTTCGAGCGGCTCAGCGAGCTGCTGGTGGCGGTGGCCGACGCGGTCCACCCGGCGGCGATCACCAGGGCGGTGCTGGCCGATGTGCGCAGCTTCGTCGGCGACGCCGAGCAGCACGACGATATGACGATGGTCGTGATCCGGCCGCCGGTTCGCGCCAAGGAGAAACAAGCAGATGGCGCCCCGCCTCCCGACCCTGCCGCCGGCCGATCAGAGCCTTGAGGAATTCACGCGCAGCCTGGCGGCCCAGCCCGACGCCGATGGTCTGCTGATCATGGGCTCCGGCGGCGCCGGCGCGCTCGGCCCCGCCAGCGACTACGATCTGCTCATCGTGCTGGCCGACCCGCCGGCCGGCCTCCAGATGTTCCAGACGGCGCTCGGCGGGCGCATGGCCGAGGCTTATCTGCTGTCCACCGCGCGGCTGCGGGCGATCGCGGCGGCCGATCCGGCGGACGCGCCCGCAGCCGGCTTCGAGTTCGCCCTGTACTCCTGGCTGGAGCGCGGCAGCGTGGCCTTCGACCGCCACGGGCTGCTGGCCGCCGTCCAGCGCCGGCTGCGCGAGGCCGATTGGTTCCGCCCGCCGCCCGAAGCTGCCCGCTACCAGGCCTGGTTCGGCGTCAACTACAATCTGGCCCACACCAAGCGCATGGCCGCTTCGCCTGATCCGATCTACCAGGCCGATGTCGATGTGCGCCTCCACTACACGACATTTTTCATGTTCTGCGATTATTTCGTCCTGCGCGGCCTGCCGCTGCGCGGCTCCAAGGCGGGCATGCGCTGGCTGGCGGAGCACGATCCCGCCTATCTGGCGCTGTTCGAGGCGATGCTCCGCGCGCCCGACCGCGGGCGCAAGCTGGAGCTGTACGAGCAGCTGGCCGCCCTGACCGTCGCGCCCTTCGGCCAGCTTTGGGCCGGCGCCGAAACCGTGGCACAGTTCGAGCCTGGGATCGTGGTGGAGCCGGCGGCGCTTGACGAGGCGCTGGCGCTCTGGCGGCGCCTGTCCGGCGGGCACGAAGCCGGCGGCTGAGTTTCGGAGGAACACGGGATGGATGAGGGATGGATCGGGCGGCCGCGGATCGGCACCGCCGGCTGGAGCATCGCCGGGCAGTGGGCGGGGGTCTTCCCCGGCTCGGGCAGCCATCTGGAGCGCTACGCCGCCCGCTTGTCGGGCGTGGAGATCAACTCGTCGTTCTACCGGCCGCACCGTCCGGCCACCTACGCCCGCTGGGCCGCCGCCACGCCGCCCGATTTCCGCTTCGCCGTCAAGGTCCCCAAGGCTGTCACCCACGCCAAACGCCTGCTCGACATCGGCGCGGAGCTTGACCGATTCCTGGCCGAGTGCCGCCAGCTCGGCGACCGGCTCGGCCCGCTGCTGGTCCAGCTGCCGCCCAGCCTGGAGTTCGACGCCGGGCGCGCCGGGCGCTTCTGGGCGGCGCTGCGCGAGCGCCACGCCGGGCCGGTGGTCTGCGAGCCGCGCCACCCGGGCTGGTTCGCCGATTCTGCCGAGCGCCAGCTCGCCGAGTGGTCGGTCGCGCGGGTCGCC
>DASWWB010000101.1:0-2953 GCA_036406115.1 Herpetosiphonaceae bacterium | reverse complement strand
TTATCTGCGGCTCGCTGGTGGCGATCGGCGGCATCGCTGTCCGCTACGGCGACGACGAGCGGGCCGTCCGGCTGTTCGCGGTCGTCGAAAGCGCGCTGGAGGAGATCGAGCGCACGCTCGACACCGCCGATCAGCCGCTCTACGCCGAGGAAAGCGCCCTCGCCCGCACGCGCATGGACCACGCCGCCTGGATGAAAGCCAGGGACGCCGGCCAGGCCATGAAGCTCGACGCGGCGGTCGAGTATGCGCTGGAGACCGCCTACCAGGGCGAGCCGCCCCCGCTCGCCGAGCAGGAGCCGCCCGGCGAGCCCTTGGATGCGGCCGCGCCGGCGGGGCAAGCGGGCTAGGCCGTATCTCCGCCCTTGGATGGAGCCACCCCCGGATCGCCGCGCGATAATGATGGGCGGCGGGCCACGACGTCGCCCGGCAATCCCCCCGCCGCGACCAGCCCAATCAGTGCAAAGGAGTGTTTCATGGTGCGTGTTGAGTCGTTGCTGTCGGCCCGTTTGTTCGCCGCCCCCCAGCTCGTCGGCGACCGGCTGTATTTCGTCAGCAACCTGAGCGGCCACATCAGCCTGTATGCCATGGACGCAGGCGGCAGCGTGCCGGAGCCGCTGCTGCCGCCCCACATCGCCCTCGCCAGCCCCGGCCACGGCCAGGGCGTCGCCTTCCAGGTCTTCCCCCAGCTCGGCAAGATTGTGGTCGCGATCGACAACGACGGCGATGAGAACTATCAGCCGATGGCGATCCCGCTCGAAGGCGGCTTCCCCGAGCCGGCGTTCGGCGATCACTTCGCCGGCCAGCGCGCCCACATGAACTCCATCGATGTCGAACGCGCCCTGATCTATTTCACCAACGATGTGCCGGAGCTGGGCGTCAGCCGCTCCTACCGCGGCAACCTGGCCACCGGCGAGGTCGAGGAGCGGGGCGAGAGCAAGTGGGGCAATTTCATCTTCGATGTCAGCGAGGACCATAGCCAGGTCATCCTCGGCGACGGCTACACCTTCGGCGACACGGTCCTGTTCCGCTGGACCGACGCCAAGCCCGAGCGCGAGCTGATCTACGACACGCCGCTGGAGCAGCGCCCCGAGGGCGTCGAGCACCGGATCAACGGCCTGTTCGCCGCCCTCCTCACGCCCGGCAACCGCGGCCTGCTGCTCGGCGTCTCGCTTTTCGCCGACACCTACGGCCTGGCCTACCTGGATTTTGACAAGCCCGGCGTGGCCGAGGAAGTCCGGATCGTCGGCGCGGCCCACGAGGGCGTCGGCGAGCTGATCCAAGTCGCGCGGCTGCGCGGCAACCGCTACGCCCTGGAGTACAACATCGACGGCGCCTCGTGGCTCTACGAGGGCGAGTTCGACGAGGACAACCGGACCTTCCGCCTGGAGCATGTGCTGGTCGGGCGGGGCGAGCTGGCCAACGGCGTGCTCGGCCAGTTCGAGTACGACAAGCACGGCGACCGCTTCGCCCTCTCCTTCTCCACCGCCATCTCGCCGACCCAGATCTACTCCATCGAGGGCGCCGACCGCGCCACGCTCATCCGCCACACCCGCGAGCGCATCCTCGGCCTGTCGCAAAGCCTGCTCGCGCCCGGCGAGGACGCCTCGTATGTCTCGCACGACGGGCTGCGCGTCTCGGCCCGGCTCTACATGCCGTCCGCCGAGCTGGGCTTCCAAGGGCCGCGGCCGGTGATCTTCTACATCCACGGCGGCCCGCAGAGCCAGGAGCGGCCCGATTTCGCCTGGTTCTCGATGCCGCTCATCCAATACCTGACGCTCAACGGCTTCGCGGTCTTCGTCCCCAACGTGCGCGGCAGCACCGGCTACGGCATCAGCTACATGAAGCGCATCGACCGCGACTGGGGCGGCCAGGACCGGCTCGACCACGTCCACGCCATGAGCCTGCTGGCCAAGGACCCGCGCCTCGACACCAGCCGCGCCGGCGTGACCGGCCGCTCCTACGGCGGCTTCATGACTCTGACGCTCGCCACGCGCCACCCCGGGCTGTGGTCGGCGGCGATCGATATGTTCGGCCCCTACGATCTCTTCACCTTCATGGACCGGGTGCCGGAGACCTGGAAGCCCTACTTCGCCCTCGCGGTCGGCGATCCGGTCAAGGACCGCGATTTCCTCATCGAGCGCTCGCCGCGCACCTACATCAACGATATCACGGCGCCGCTGCTCGTCATCCAGGGCAAGAACGACCCGCGGGTGATCGAGCGCGAGTCGCTGGACGTGGTCGAGCAGCTCAAGGCCGCCGGCAAGCAGGCCGAGTACCTGGGCTTCGAGAACGAGGGCCACGATATCCTGCGCCTCGACAACCGCGTCACCTGCTACAACGCAATCAACGAGTTCTTCGCGCGCTACCTCAAGCCGTAAAGATCGTCGTCAGCTAGCGGGCGTACCGTGGAAGGGCGTTGGGATATCCCAACGCCCTTTCCGCAACCCCGGGAGCGCCACGATGTGGGAGAAGCTGCGCGCAGCCAATCAACGCTGCAACGAATGGTGGGACCGGCCGGCCCAGCGCATCGCGCTTAACGCGCCGTTCCTGGCCGCCGCCTCATGGTCGATCTACCAACGCTGGCCGGACCACGGCTGGGCGATCATCATCGGGATCTGGGCAGTGCGGGCGTCATACCAGACAGCGATCGGCGCCGCGCAGCTCGTCACCGCCGACAAGCGGCGCCAGGAGCGGATCATCGGCGCGGTCATGATCATGACGATCCTCGCCTACGCCGCCATGGTGGTGGCGTTGGTGCGAAGTTAGGGGCGAGGGAGGCGGAGCATGCGGGAGAAATGGCGAGAGTGGAATCAGAGGTTTGAGGCTTGGGGCAAACGACCGGGGCCGATGGCGGCGCTCGGCCTCTTTCTGCTGCAAACCGCCGTGCCGCTGCGCTTCGATCGAATGGTCGCCGCCGATTGGGGCATGAGCGCCATGAAAGCATTGTGGGGTC
>DASWWB010000100.1:0-3773 GCA_036406115.1 Herpetosiphonaceae bacterium | reverse complement strand
CGATGGTTTTGGCGGCCGGCAGGTCGCCCTTTTTGCTATGGGAGCGCTCGTCGTCGATCTCGGGCGAGCGGAAGCCGTGGCGCTCGCAGTACCCATCCACCTGGCCGAACAGCATTTGGGTGCGGCCATTCCAGGGCAGCTGGGCGAACTTGTCGACGGTGGCGATCAGCAGCGCCGGCAGGTGGCGGTAGATCTCCTCGTCGACCACCATGGCCGGCAGCCCCTCGCCCGGCGCCTGCTTGCGGGTGAAGGGGCAGCGCCCCATCGGATCGCCGCAGTAGATGAGGGTGCGGCCGCGATCCGGATTGACCTCGATGTGCTTGCCGGGGTCGATGGCCGTGCCGCACCAGGGGCAGTTGGTGAGCTGGGCCGGCGAGCCGCTGCCGCCGACGGCGCTCGCCTGGAAGTGGCCGTGGCTCTTTTTGATGGCCTCCGCGCTCTGCTCGGTGGTGTTGGGGGTGGTGCGCTGGCCGACCCACAGGCCGATCCGAAACGGTGTCTTGCCCCAGCGGCCGTCGGCTTGGCGGCGGATCATCTCGCAGGCGCAGATGAGGGCCGTCGCGCGCTGGAACTGCTGGAGGGTGAGGAGGCGCAGGGTGTAGCGCATGATCACGGCCACCCCATCGAGCCCCGAGCGGCCGCCCACCACGCCCTGGAGGCGGCGGATGCCCAGCGTGTAGGCGGTGAGGCCCAGGTAGGCCTCGGTTTTGCCGCCGCCGGTGGGGTACCAGAGCAGATCGGCGAGGGCGCCTGCGTCGGGCGCGCGGTCGGGGTGGCCGGGATCGGTGAGCGCCGCGAGGTTGAGCAGAATAAAGGCCAGCTGGAAGGGGCGCCAGGAGCGGTTCGGGGGCTGATCGACCTGCTCCAGCGTCAGCGCTTCGCTGCGGCGCGCGGCATCGGCGGCCAGGCTGTGGATGCGCTGCTGCCACATGGCCTGATTCATGAAGCGGAAGGCGTCGGCGGCCTGGGCGTCCTGGTCGAGCAGGGCGATGCCCTGGCGCATGCGCGCGAGCGCCGCGTCGCAGGCCGCCAGCGTGTCGCTCGCCGTCGCGGAGCGCGCGTCAGCGTCGTGATCGCCCACATAGGGTCCGAGGTGATCAGCCCCCTGGGCGGCGCGCTCGCGCTGGAGCGCGATCCACTGGGCGTAGGCGTCCGTCAGCGGCCGGAGCGCCGGGCCGAAGCCGCCGGCGGGCAGCTCGGAGAGGGTTTGCATGTCGACGACCAGCGGCGCCAGCGCCGGGAAATCGTCGGGCTCGGGCCCGGTCGTCGCCGGCACGGTGTAGGTTGGCGCGACGCTGGTGGCAATCCGCCAGGCGCAGGTGGGGTTGGCGGGATCCACCTCGGCATGGACGCTGACGCCATGGCCGACGGCAAACTCCACCTCCGTGCGGTAGCGCATGGCCAGCCCATCTTCCTCGCGCTGGGCCTCGGGATCCTGGGCGTGGCCGGTGGCGCTCGGGAGCAGGCTGCCGCGCTGCTGGAACAGCGGCTGGCCGCCCGGCGCCTCGATCGTCAGCTCGGGCTGGAACAGCCAGGCCGCGTCGCGGCTCTGCTCGGGCTCGTCCTGCTGGTTGATCAGGAAGAAGGTGACAATCCAGCTGTCGCCCGCGCGGCGGGTGACGCTTTTGACCAGCACCGCCGGGTCGTCCCCGTGGGCGGGCCGCTCCTGGGTGCCCGCGACGAGCGGCCACTCCTGGGGCTGGCCGCCCATCGGGACGCGCTTCCACACCAGCAGCGGCGCGCCGGTCTTGGCCTTGGTCTGATGCTCGCTGTGGATCCGCTCGTAGCGCCCCCAGCGGGCGGTGACCAGCACGGCCGTGGCGCTGCCGTCGATGGTGCAGGTGAGGCCGCACGAGGAGGGGAACATGCTCGGGGCCTGGGAGGGCAGCAAATCCATCGGGCCGTCTTCCGGCGCCTCGTCGGCCGAGCGGGCCGGGTCGTCGGGCGGCTCGGGCTGGGAGCGCTGGCCGCGCGGCGCCAGCATGCCGATCAGATAGCGGTCGCGGACGTTGCCGGTGACTTCTTCCTCGGGGCCGCCGGCCGGGCCGAGCAGATCCTTGCGGACCAGATCCTCAAGGGCGTCGCGCAGCTCGGGCGCGGTTCGGGGCGTCTCAGGCGGTTGGTTCATGGGATGGCACCTGCTGAATCGTGAAATGGATGTCATACGCAAAGAGGGCGATGCCGGGGGTTTCGGCGGCGGCGTAGCGCAGCTTCTCATCGATCGACTGGGCGACGATCACCCCGCGCACGGCCCGCCCGCCGGCCAGGTGGCGGCGCACCCAGCCCATGTAGCGCAGGATTTGGCCCAGCGCGGCGTCGACGCCTTTGCTGAGTTTCAGCTCGAAGACGACAAATTGATCGGCCCCATCGACCGCCAGGATGTCGATCGGCCCGACGCCCGTCCGGTACTCGACGCCGTCGCGGCCCTGCTCATCGACATAGAGGCGCAGGGTCTGCCCGTCGATCTGGATGGTGCTGAGGTTGCGGGCCAGAAAGTCGCGTAGGTGGCTCTCCAGGGCGAAGATCAGTCCGCTGCGCGGCGCGCTGGGCGACGGGTCCGCAGCATCGCCGCCCGGATCCGGCTCGGGGTCGGGATCGGGCTCCGGCGCGCCGGCCAGGCGCACGCCCAGCTTGCCATTCGCCAGCCGGGCGATCTCCCAGGCGCCGTGGCGGGCCGGGTCGTACAGCTCGACCTGGCCGCGGCCGACGGAGTAGAGGAAATCGTAGCGGCTGTCGGCGCGGCGCGGCTTGTGGTTCTCCGGGAAGTGGATCCGCGACGGCTGGTTGACCGAGCAGACCATGATCTGCGCGCTGACCGAGCTGTCGTTGATCGCGCCCCAGCGCTGGCGCATCACGTCTCTGATCTCGGCGTAGCTGGCCGCGCCGCCGAGCTGCTCGACGGCGGCCTTGATCATCTGCCAGAGGAAGGGGCGCTGGCCGGAGGCTGCCGGATCGCTCATGGTGGCTCCTTTCCACTAGCAGGGCTCGGCGGCGCCCGCCGGCGCCGGGCTGGCGAGCTGGGGATGGCGCCGCCGGATCGCCCGCAGCTCCGCGCCAGTCAATCTGACCTCCGCCTCGGCCGCCAGCCAGTCGTACAGCTCCCGCGCCAGCTCGTCGCCCAGCGGCATGGGCCGCGAGTTGAAGCCGGCCCGCAGCCCGCGCCGCAGCGCATCAAGGCCCAGCCCGCGCTCCGCCAGGAACGGCACGATGTCCAGCAGCGCGCCGTCGGCCCGCTGCGGCTGGAACGAGCGCGCCGCGTCGGCTTTGAGCGTGTAGCGGCGGCGGGTTTTGAACGGATGCTGGTACATCGCCCAGCGGTAGTGGTCCTTGAAGGCGTCGGCGCTGTCGATCAGCGGATCGCGGCGGTCGATCTGATTCGCCCGCTCCCAGTAGATTTTGCGCTCGACGACGAACACGAGGTCGCAAAAAAGCTGGGTGAACTGGCGCAGGTTGCCGCCGCTGATCCAAAAGTTGATCTGGCCCTCCTCGCCGCGCATCTGGGTGATGTGGCAGTAGGTGTGCAGGAATTGCTCGTTCCAGACGTAGGGATCCTGGTTGTTGCTGGCGTGGTCGTAGTGGACGGTGCGGCCGTCAAAGACGCTGACGGCCCGCGCCGGATGGTAGATCAGGTAGCTTGGCATGCTGTGCGCTCCTTCGCCGTCGCGGCGCTAGATGAAGCCTTTCTCCCGCAACAGCGCGTAGGCCCTGGCGTTCTGCTCCTTGCGCTGGCGTTTCACTTCGTCGCTGTCCCAGCCAAACTCCACGTCCTGCGG
>DASWWB010000099.1:0-13573 GCA_036406115.1 Herpetosiphonaceae bacterium | reverse complement strand
CGCGGCGAGCCCGCCGGCCGGCGAAACCTGGGAGCGCATCCCGTTGGCGCCGGGCCTGGAGCTGCACATCCGCCAGCCCGCCCAGGCTGACGCCGCCCGCCTGTTGGACACCATGCTCGACGCCGCCCGACCCTTGCTTGAATCCCAGGAGGATGCCCCATGAACGCACCGCTGATCACCCTGACGGCCCAGGCGGATCGCTGGCTGATCGAAACCGATGTCGCCTCGCAGCGCACCGCCGAGTGGACGGTCCAGGTCCCCGACGCCCCGCGCCAGACCGAGCGGGCTCCGCTCAACCTGGCCCTGATCCTCGATCGCTCCGGCTCCATGGCCGGCGACAAGCTGATGCATGTCAAGCAGGCCGCCCACCATCTGCTGGACCAGCTCGGCGAGCGCGACCGGGTGGCGGTGGTCGCCTACGACGACGAGGTGCGGCTGGTGGCCGCCAGTGCGCCGCTCACCGAGTCGTTCAAGCGCCAGCTCAAGGCCTCGATCGAGGAGCTGGCGCCCGGCGGCTGGACCGATCTCTCCGGCGGCTGGCTGCGCGGCTGCAACGAGGTGGCGGCCCATCTCGGCCGCCAGCAGGTGAGCAGGGCGTTGCTGCTGACCGACGGCCTGGCCAACCGCGGCATCACCGATGTCGAGGAGCTGGCCCACCACGCCCGCGAGCTGCGCCTGCGCGGCGTGGCGACCTCGACCTTCGGCGTCGGCCTGGATTTCAACGAGCACCTGCTGGAGGCGATGGCCGCCCAGGGCGGCGGCCAGTTCTACTACATCGAGCGGCCGGCCCAGATCCCCGAGTTTTTCCGCCGCGAGCTGGGCGAGCTGCTGACGGTGGTGGCCCGCGAGGCGTTCGTCACCCTGGCGGCGCCGGCGGGGGTGGCGCTCGAAGTGCTGGGCGATCTGCCGCACGAGAAAAACGGCCAGCAGATCAAGCTCAGCCTGGGCGATCTTTCGTCGGGCGAGCGGCGCCAGTTCTATGCCCGCGTCCTGACCCCGCCCGGCGCCGCCGGCGCCGGCGTCACGCTCCAAGGCCGGCTGGCCTACCTTGACACCGAAGGCGCGCCCCAGAGCGCCGAGGGCGCGGTCGCCTGGACCTACGCCGCCAGCGCCGAGGTGGCGCGGGCCGCCGTGGAGCAGGGCGTGCTGAGCCGGGCCAGCGAGGTCGAAGTCGCCGCCGCCGCCACCCAGGCGCTGCGCCTGGAGCGGGCCGGCAAGCGCGAGGAGGCCCGCTCGGTGATGCAGCAGACGCTGGCGGCCAACGCCCCGCACATGCCGGCGCCGGCCGCCGCCAACTATCAAAACCTATCCGATAAGATGGAGCAGGGCCTGACCGAGCAGGAGCGCAAGGCTGAGCACTTCGACGCCTACCAGAAGCGCCAGCGCCGCTCGTAGGCCGGGAGCGGGTTTTCACGCGGGGTTTACCGGGGCTTAACCTGCGGCTGCTACCCTCCGCGCAGCAATCCCTAGCGAAGGAGGCGCCGATGTTGCGGTTGGTGGCGGCCGAGCCCTTGGCGGAGTTGTGGGAGCTGGCGCGCGGCGCGGCGGTCGAGCGGCCGGCGGCGGCGGACGAGCGCTGGGACATCGAGATCCCCCAGGGCTACGCCGCCTTGCTGGAGCCCGAGGAGTCCGCGCCCGCCCCAGGCGCCGAGCGCTACGATTGGCTGCGCCAGGCCTATCTAGAGCTGTGATTGGCCGAGGCGCCGGCGGCCTGTCACAGCCGCCGGCGCCCTGCGAGCAATCAGTGCTGCGACCAAGCCAGCGCCCAGAACTGGTCGGGCGGCGTGAGGACGGTGGTGGCGCCGCCGCTGCTCGGCATCGAGACAATGCCCTCCAGTCCGTTGGTGTAGAGCATCGTCGCGCCGTCCGGGCTCCAGGTGACCCGCGGATCATCGACGCCGGTCGCCAGGCTCTTGAGGTTCTTGCCGTCGGTGTCCACCTGCCAGATCGTCATGGGGTCGCCGTGGGCGCTGGCGGCCGTGACGCCGAGCAGGCGGTCGAGGAGGCTGGCGGATCGGGCTGGCTCCCCGCCGCCGGTCGGGCCGCCCAGCGCGCCGAAGACCACCTGCTTGCCGTCCGGCGTCCAGCGCGGATTGGTCACCTGCAGGAAGCCGGGCTCGACATTGACCAGCTGCTTGGGATTGGCGCCGTCGCTGCCGGCGATCATCAGGCTGGTGAGGTAGGTCGCGGGATCGACGAAGACGAAGACGATCTGCTTGCCGTCGGGCGAGAGCGCGGGGCTGGTGCCGTCCTTGAGGATCAGCTGCTCGCTGTTGTCGGCCAGGTTGTAGCGCACCAGGCTGACCTGCTCGCCCATGAATTGTTTGCGATCATCCATGATCGTGCTGCGCTTGGTGACGACGATCGACTTGCCGTCAGGCGCCCAGGTCGGCTCGACCAGAATATCCGTCGGGCCGGAGCTGGAGGCCAGCACCTTGGCCGTGCCGGTTTTGGCGTCGATGCCGCAGATCATGCCCGTCTGGAGCCACATGGTGGCCGGATCGTCGGAGGGCAGGGCCAGGGTGTAGGCCAGCGTCGCGCGGTCGGCGGACCAGGCGGGGTCGCGCAGGCTGGCCCGGGCCCCGACGTTGGTGATCTGGGTGACTTGCTTGCCATCCGGCTGCATCGACCAGAGGTTCTGGCCGGCGCCGTAGATGACCGGGCCGCTGACCGCGCCCTGGGTGCCGAGGCAGGCCACGCCAGGCGCGCCGCCGCCCGGATTGGCCGGCGCGGTGGTCGGGGCGCTCCCGGGGGCGGCCGGGGTCGATTGGGGCGTCGTCGAAGTCGTGCTGACCGCGCCGCAGCCGGCGAGGGCGGCGCCCAGGGCCAGGGCGCTCAAGCGGCGCAGCATTCGCGGACGTGTATTCGAAGCCATAGATGCATCTCCTTTGTGGCGGTGTGCCTCTATTATATCCAGGCCGGGCTGCCGGCGCGCCAGGCGGCCATGGTATACTTGGCGGCGCTGCGTCGCTGTGACGCCGGCAGGATGCGATGATGGGCGCGCATCCGTGTGTGCTGGTTTCTCCCGTCGCCCCGCGGTTTCTGGAGCTTATGCAACCGAATGGCTTTGTCACGCTGACGACTGATTTCGGTCAGTTCGATGCGTATGTCGCGATGCTCAAAGGCGTGCTGCTGACCATCAACCCGGCCTCGCGACCCGTCGATTACACCCACGAGATCGGGCCGCAGCAGATCGCCCAGGCGGCGTACCTGCTCCACACCGGCTACCGCTATTTTCCCGCCGGCACGGTCCATCTGGTGGTCGTCGATCCCGGCGTCGGCAGCTCGCGCAAGGCCCTGGCCCTGGTCACGCCCGAGGCGGCCTTCGTCGCCCCCGACAACGGCGTGCTGACCTACGTTTGGGAGGAGAGCCTGGAGCGCTGGGGCCGCGGGGAGCTGCGGCTGGTCGAGCTGAGCGATCCGCGCTGGTGGCGGCCCCAGGTCAGCACGACGTTCCACGGCCGCGATATTTTCGCCCCCGCCGCCGCCCACCTGACGCTCGGCACCGACCCGGCGGCCTTCGGCCCGGCGCTCGACGCCCCGGTGCTGCTGCCGCTCTCGCGCCCGGTCCAGCGCGCCGACGGCACCTGGGAAGGCCGGATTATCCACGTCGATCACTTCGGCAACTGCATCACCAATCTCACCCGCGCCTTCCTCGACCAGCACGCCGGCAGCGCGACGCCGGTCATCAGCATCCTCGACCAGCGCATCTCGCATATCCACCGCACCTATGGCGAAAGCGAGTGGGGCACGGTGATGGCGCTGATCGGCTCCAGCGAGCGCTTGGAGCTGGCGGTGCGCAACGGCAACGCGGCCAAGATGCTGGGCGTCGGCGTCGGTGATCCGCTGCGGGTTTCGCTCTAGCCATGCAGTACCTGTCGATTCTCAACGCCGAGCAGCGGGCGGCGGTGGTGGCGCCGCTCGGCCCGGTCCTGGTGCGCGCCGGCGCCGGCAGCGGCAAGACCCGCGTCCTGACCTACCGCATCGCCTATCTGATCGACCAGCACCGCGTGGCGCCCGGCGGCATCCTGGCGGTCACCTTCACCAACAAGGCGGCGGCGGAGCTGCGCAGCCGGCTGGGCGATCTGCTCGGCAAGCGCGGCAAAGGCGTCACCGCCGGCACCTTCCACGCGATCTGCGCCCGCATTCTGCGCCAGGACATCGGCGGCAGGCTCGGCTCCTACACCGCCGATTTCACAATCTACGCCGCCGACGAGCAGCTCCAGCTGGTCCAGACCGCCATGGACGGCTACGCCGGCCGCGCGCCCCAGGCCATCGAGGCGCCGCAGATGCTAAGCCATATCTCGCGCTTCAAGAGCCAGATGCAGGCGCCCGCCGTCGCCCGCCGCACCGCCGCCGATCCGGTGACTCAGTACGCCGCAGCGATCTACCGCGCCTACCAGCGCGCGCTGGAGCGGGCCAACGCCGTGGACTTCGACGATCTGATCTCGCTGACCTACCGGCTGCTGTTTGAGCACCCGGATGTGCTGGACGCGGTCCAGGCGCGCTGGGGCCACATTCTGGTCGACGAGTACCAGGACACCGACGCCAGCCAGTACGCGCTGCTTGAGCTGCTGACCCGGCCGGTGGGGAAGCGCGAGCGCTCGCTTTTCGCCGTCGGCGACGCCCAGCAGTCGATCTACGGCTTCCGCAACGCCGATTACACGATCATCACCCGCTTCACCCGCGATTTCAAGGAGGCGGCGGTGATCGAGCTTGACACAAACTATCGCTCGCGCCAGGAGATCCTGGACGCCGCCTACGCGGTGATGCGCCACAGCCGGGCCGTGCCGCCGATGGTGCTGCGCTCGGCGCGCGGCACGCTGCCGATCTCGGCCCTGGCGATCTACGAGGCCGCCGACGAGCGCGCCGAGGCCGAGGAGATTGCCAAGCTGATCGCCAACGCCCTGCGCGGCCCCCGCCGGCCCAACGAGCTGGCCATCCTCTATCGCTCGCGCCACATGAGCCGCGCGCTGGAGACGGCGCTGCGCCACGCCCGCATCCCCTACGCGCTCAAGGCCCAGCGCGGCTTCTACGACCGCAAGGTGGTGCGCGACGCCCTGGCCTATCTGCGGATGGTCGCCAATCCCGCCGACGGCCTGAGCGTCAACCGGATCATCAACACGCCGGCCCGCGGCATCGGCCCGGCGACAATCGCCCACCTGGCCGCCCGCGCCGCCGAGGCCGGGACGCCGGTCGGCGAGGCGCTGGTCCAGCGCGAGTACTGGGCCGGCCTGCCCGATCGCGCCCAGGCCGCCGTCAGCGCCTTCGCGCAGCGGGTGGCGCGCTGGCGCGGGCTGGCCGCCGGCACCTATCCGCCCGACCATCTGCTGCACGATGTGCTCCAGGAGAGCGGCTACCTCAAGGCGGTCGAGAACGATTGGCCCGAGGCCGAGCGCGCCGACGCCCTGGCCCACCTGCGCGAGCTTCAGGTGGCCGCCGAGGAGCACACCAGCCTTTCGTCGTTTTTGCAGGAGGTGGCGCTGCTCACCAATGTCGATGACAACGACGAGCGCGAGGCGGTCCAGCTCTCCACCATCCACGCCTCCAAGGGCCTGGAGTGGCCGGTGGTTTTCATCGCCGGGCTGGAGGAGGGCACGCTGCCCCACGAGCGCTCGCTGGCCGAGGCCGGCGGGATCGAGGAGGAGCGGCGGCTGTGCTATGTGGCGCTGACCCGCGCCGGCGAGCAGCTGTACCTGTCCCACGTCAAGAAGCGCAACAAGCAGCCGCGGAATCCGTCGCGCTTCCTTGATGATATTATTGCCTATGGCCGCGAGCGAGCCAAAGCTCGCGCCTAGCAGGAGGTTTCGCCATGAAAGAACTGATCGCCCAGCTGGTGGAGAAGGCCAATCTGTCCCAGGAGCAGGCCCAGCAGGTGGCTGACACGGTCAAGGGTTTCTTGCAGGAGAAGCTGCCGGCCCCGATCTGGGGCAGCGTCGAGTCGTTTCTGACCGGCGACGCGATCTCCGGCGCCGCCGAGAAGGCCAAGGACGCGCTCGGCGGCCTGTTCGGCAAAGGCTAGATCCCGCCAGCGCACTGCGGCGAAGGGCGGCCCGGGATTGTTCCCGGGCCGCCCTTCGTTGTGTCCGGGCCGCGCCGGGCGGCTAGAAGTTGCCCTTGTAGAGCAGCCGGTTGGGCGTGTTCGGCGGCGCGTTCACGACCACGTTGGGCGTGGCGTTGCTGTTCAGCCAGGCCGTGACGGTCGCCGAGGATGCGTCGCCGAGCGAGGCTTTGTAGAGCGCCGCGACGCCAGCCGCGTGGGGCGAGGCCATCGAGGAGCCGGTCAGGACCTGCGCGCCGCCGTTGAGCCAGGTCGATTTGATGCCGACGCCGGGGGCGTAGATGTCGACGCACGAGCCGTAGTTCGAGGTCGCGGCGGCCTTGTCGGTCTTGTCGGTCGCGGCCACGGCGTAGGCGGCGGCGGCGCTGGCCGGCGAGTAATTGCAGGCGTTGCTGGCGCTGTTGCCGACCGCCACCGCCACGAAGACGCCGCTGTTGGAAAGATTGGTGACCGCAGCGTTGAGCGCCGACGAGAAGCCGCCGCCCAGCGACATGTTGGCCACCGCCGGCTTGGCGGCGTTGGCGCGGACCCAATCCAGCGCGGCGATGATGCCGGCGGTGGTGCCTGAGCCGGCGCAGTTCAGGACTTTGACGCCGCGCAGCTTGACGGCTTTCGCCACGCCGTAGGTCCGCGCGCCGACGATGCCGGCGACGTGGGTGCCATGGCCGTTGCAGTCGTCGGCCTGGCCGCCCGCCGAGTTGAACACGTTGGCGGCCCGGCCGCCGAACTCGGGGTGGGTCACGGCGATCCCGGTGTCGATGATGTAGGCGGTCACGCCCGGCGCGGTGGTGTTGTAGGTGTAGGAGCCCGACAGCGGCAGAAACTTCTGGTCGATCCGGTCAAGGCCCCAGGGATCGCCGTTCGCGTCCATGTACTGGGTGGCGCTGATCGTGTACTCCTGGTCGGCCTCGATTTCGGCCACGCTCGGGTCGGCCTTGAGCTGGGCGACTTGCTCCGGCGTCAGGTCGGCGGCGAAGCCGTTCAGCACGCTGCTGTAGACATGATTGGTTTTGATGCCAAGCTTGGCGGCCGGGCTCGCGTTCGCGCCCTTGAGGGTGACGATGTAGGTCGAGCTGGCGGTTTGGGCGGCGGCCGGGCGGGCGGCGAGGGCGGCGGACAGGATGCAGGCGATGACGAACAGTCCCAGGATCCGTTTCATCAGGCTGGTTCCTCCTTGAAGCACGACAATCGCATCAACGAAAAACGGGCTGCGGCGATCTGCCGCAGCCCGTTTTCGGTCATTTCAGCCAAGCGGGATTAGAAGCCGCCTTTGTAGAGCAGGCGGTTCGGCGTGCCCGAGACGTTGCCGGTGATGACGTTGGCGGTCGAGTTGTTGATGATCCAGGTCACGATCGTCGACGAGGAAGCGTCGCCGTTCGCGCCTTTGTAGAGGGCGCCGACGCCAGCCGCGTGGGGCGATGCCATCGAGGTGCCGCTGATCGAGTTCGTGCCGCCGTTGAGCCAGGTCGAGGTGATGCTCACGCCGGGGGCGTAGACATCGACGCAGTTGCCGTAGTTCGAGAACGAGGCCTTGCGGTCGCTGCTGTCCGACGCGGCCACGGTCAGGGTGCCGGAGGCGCTGGCGGGCGAGACGTTGCAGGCGTTCTGGTTCTCGTTGCCGGCGGCGACGGCCAGGAACACGCCGCTGTTGGCCAGGTTGGTGGCCGCGGTGTTGGTGGCCGCGGAGTAGCCGCCGCCCAGGGACATGTTCGCCACCGCCGGCTTGACGGCGTTGTTGCGGACATAGTCCATACCGGCGATCACGCCCGAGTTCGAGCCCGAGCCGTTGCAGGCCAGGACCTTGACGCCGCGCAGCTTGACGCCCTTGGCGACGCCGTAGGTCGAGGCGCCGACCGTGCCGGCGACGTGCGTGCCGTGGCCGTTGCAGTCGGCGGAGCTGCCGCCGGCCGAGTTGAACACGTTGGTGGCCCGGCCGCCGAACTGCGAGTGGGTGTTGGCGATGCCGGTGTCGATGATATAGGCGGTCACGTTCGAGGCGGTGGTGTTATAAGTGTAGGAGCCCGACAGCGGCCGGTTGCGCTGGTCGATCCGATCAAGGCCCCACGGGGCGTTGGTCTGGGTCGCGTCGGCTTGCTCGGCGCTCAGGCTGATCACCTGGTCCTGCTCGACGTAGGCGACGTTCGGGTTCGAGCTCAGCTCTTTCACCTGGCTGTCGCTCAGGTTGGCGGCGAAGCCGTTCAGCACGGAGCTGTAGGTGTAGTCGGCGCTGATGTTGAAGTTGGCCAGCAGGCTGCTGCTGTTCACGCCGTCTTTCAGGACAACAATGTATTGGCCGGGGATAATTTTGCCAACGGCGGGAGCGTCTGGCCCGGGCTTGCCCCCGATTTTCTCGGCGGAGGCGTTGGGAACTAAAAGGGCGGTGACAAGTGCAAGACCGATTGCGAAACTTCCGGCAAACCGTTTCATTGCGTCTGTTCTCCTGTTAGTAAGCCTCGGTCAACTGAGTCCGATGCCTGTCTGGCGGGTCGTCCGACGTCCGTCCGAACAAGGGTCCCTTACCGATCGTCTGTCCACGTGGCTGGTGTGCATGCATTCATCGATATGCAGAATTTAGCATATTGGTAAATAAAAGTCAAGAGAATGTTAATGAGTTCTTGACTATTTATCCACTTTTAGTTTGCCGACAGACTGTCCGTTGCCAGAATAGCGCACATATGTGCGCTTTTGCGCTCAAATATTTGATGATTTGACGTAAGAATTGAGTCTGATTGCTGATGAAACCGCTTATGATTTGGCAAAAAATCGACTGAATCCGCCCTAAACCAAGATGAGACAAAGATTAACAGATCTTAAGTTTGATTGATGAGTCTGCTACGTCTCGGAGCCGCCGCGCGCCCGTCAGCTTTTGGTTTGACTTTTGCTTTGGAGGCCGTATCCTGGGAACGGAGGCAGGCGGCGCCGGCCAGGCCCGAGGGGTGGCGGCGCCATTGAGCGCGAGGGCTGTATGGAGATTGATCCAGCGGAGACGGCCGGGGACATGGCGGAGATGCGCGAATCGCTGGCGGAAAGCGAGGCGCGCTACCGCTCGCTGGTGCTGGCGACCGCCCAGATGGTCTGGACCGCCGACGCCGCCGGCCAGGTGACGACCGAGCGCTCCTGGGACGAGTACACCGGCAGCGCGGCGCGCGGCGAGGGCTGGCTGGCGGCCCTGCACCCCGACGACGCCGGCCATGCCTCCCAGGCCTGGTTCGCGGCGGTCCGCAGCGGCGCGATGTACCAGGCCGAGTACCGGCTCCGGCGCCGCGACGGCGTCTATCGCTACTTTTCGGCCCGCGCCGTGCCGGTCCGGGGCGCCGACGGCGCGCTCCGCGAGTGGGTCGGCGTCTGCGTCGATATCCATGACGAGCGCCAGGCGCGCCAGGCCGCCGAGCGCGCCGCCTGGCGCACCGCGCGGCTCCAGGCGGTCGCGGTGGCGCTGGCCCAATCGCTCTCGCCCGAGCAGCTGGCGGAGGTCGTGGTCCGCGAAAGCGTGGCGGCGCTGGAGGCGGCCGCCGGCGTGATGGCGCTGCTGGCGCCCGAGGCGTCCCCGGCCGGCGACGCCCTGCGCCTGGTGCGGCCCCAGGGCTATGGCAGCGAGCAAATCGCCGGCTACGAGCTGATCCCGCTTGACGCGCCCTTGCCGCTGGCCCACGCCGCCCGGGCCGGCGAGCCCGTCTATCTGCATGATCTGGCGGAGCGCGACCGGCGGTTTCCGCTCCTGGCGGCGATCCGCAGCCCCCACCAGGCGTGGTCGGTGGCGCCGCTGGTGGCGGAGGGTCGGATTCTCGGCGTGCTCGGCCTGAGCTACGACCGGCCGCAGCGCTTCGACGACGATGACCGCGATTTGATCGAGGCCCTGGCCGGCCAGTGCGCCCAGGCCCTGGAGCGGGCGCGGCTGTTCGAGGAGGCCCGTCTGTCGCA
Source organism: Herpetosiphonaceae bacterium (assembly GCA_036406115.1). GTDB lineage: Bacteria > Chloroflexota > Chloroflexia > Chloroflexales > Herpetosiphonaceae > DASWWB01. The sequence continues at coordinate 3,591 of DASWWB010000099.1, read as the reverse complement.
GCTGGCCCGCGACGAATCGCTGGCGCTGCTCGACACGCTGATCGCCAATGCGCCGATCGGCATGGCCTTTGTGGATTGCCAGGGGCGCTTTGTCCGCGTCAACCAGGCCTTGGCGCGGATGAACAACCGCCCGGCCGAGGAGCATTTCGGCCGCACGCTGGCCGAGATCCTGCCGGCGGTGCCGGAGCCGATCCAACGCGCCTTCGCCCAGGTGCTGGCGACCGGCGAGCCGGTGATCGATGTCGAGGTCGCCGGCCCGCGTCGGCTGCGCCCCGGCCAGCAGCGCTCCTGGCTCGCCAGCTACTACCCGGTGCGGGCCGGCGCGCCGGCGGGCGACGGCCGGGGACCCGCAAGCGGGTGGCTCGGCGTCGGCGTCGTGGTCAGCGACATCAGCGAGCGCAAGGTTGCGGAGGAGCGGCTGCGTTTCCTGGCCGAGGCGACCAGCGCCGTTAGCGCCTCGCTGGAGCCGCGCACTACCATCGAGACCATCGCCCGGCTCTGCGCCGCGTCGCTGGCCGATTGGTGCATGATCGAGCTGATGGACCAGGAGGGCGCCACGCAGGAGCTGGCGCTGGCCCACGCCGATCCGGCCAAGACGGCGCTGCTGACGGCGATCCACGCCGCCTATCCGCCCGACGCCGCGACGCCGCAGGGCTCGCGCGCCGTGCTGCGCAGCGGCGCCTCGCAGTGGGTGCCGCAGGTGACAGCGGAGATGCTGCGCGCGGCGGCCAAGGACGACGAGCACGCCCGCCTGCTGGCCGAAGCCGGCATGGCCTCCTATCTCTGCGTGCCGCTGCTGGGCCGCGGCCGGATCCTGGGCGTGCTGGCGCTCGCGTCCGGCCAGGCCGACCAGCCGTTTGGCGCCGAGGATCTGGCGCTGGCCGAAGATCTTGGCCGCCGCGCCGCGCTGGCGGTGGAGAACGCCCAGCTCTACGCCGCCGCCCGCGAGGCGCTGATCACCCGCGACCAGTTTCTCTCGATCGCCGCCCACGAGCTGAAGACGCCGATCACAACCATGCTCGGCTACGCCCAGCTGATCCAGCGCCGCGCCGCCGCCGACGCCCTGCCGCCGCGCGTCCAGCGCTCCATCCAGGTCATTATCGAGCAGACCCAGCGCCTGAACCGGCTGGTCGCCGCGCTGCTGGATCTGTCGCGCATCCAGATGGGCCAGCTGACCATCGAGCGCGGCCAAGTCGATCTGGCGGCGCTGGTGGCGCGGATTGTCGATGAGATTGCGCCCGGCCTTGAGCGGCACCGGATCATGTTCGCGCCCGCCGGCCCGCTGCCGGTCGAGGGCGACGAGCTGCGGCTGGAGCAAGTGGTGCAGAACCTGCTGCAAAACGCTGTCAAGTACGCGCCCGACGGCGGCTCGATCGAGGTCCGGCTGGCGGCGGCGGCCGGGCGCGCCGCCCTGTCGGTGCGGGACGAGGGGATCGGCATTCCCGCCGAAGCCGTGCCGCTGCTGTTCACCAGGTTTTATCGCGCCCGCAATGTCGCCTCGCAACAGATCGCGGGCATGGGGCTGGGGCTGTATGTGGTGAAGGAGATCGTGGCGCTGCACGGCGGCTCGGTGGATGTCGCCAGCCGCGAGGGCGCCGGCAGCACCTTCACGATTTATCTGCCGCTGCGTCAGCGGGAGGACGGGGCCGGCGCAGCGGGAGCCGCACGGTGAACGCGCTGCCCCGCCCCTCGGCGCTCTCCAGGCTGATCTCGCCGCCGTGGAGGGTGATGATCTCTTTGACGACGTAGAGCCCCAGCCCCATGCCCGCGATGTTGCGGCCGGCGGCGTTGGCGGCCCGGTAGAAGGGCGCGAACAACGTCGCCTGCGCCTCGGCGGGGATGCCGATCCCCTCGTCCCGCACGCAGACCATGGCCGTCTCGCCGTCGCTCTCGGCGCTGACCGCCACCTCGCCGCCGTGGGGCGAATATTTGGCGGCGTTTTGCACAAGATTGTAGAAAACCTCCTCCAGGCGCAGCTCGTCGCCCTCCAGCTCAAGCGCCGGCGGCGCCAGCAGATTGAGCCGCAGCTGCTCGTAGCCCGCCGCCAGCTCGCCCACGGTCCGGCGCAGCAGCGCCGCCAGGTCCAAGCCGCCGTACTCGATGGCGAATATGCCGCGCTGGAGCCGGGCCAGGTCCATCAGGCTGCCGCTGAGGCGGCTGAGGCGGCGGGTCTGCTGGGTGATCATGCCGATCACCCGCAGCTCGGGCTCGCCGACCAGCGCGCCCGCGGCGAGCCGGCGCTCCAGCAGCTGGGCGTTGCCCATCAGCGCCGTCATCGGCGTCTTCAGCTCGTGGGCGGCGATCGAGATGAACTGGTTGCGCGCCGCCAGAGCGGCCTGGGCCGCTTCGTAGAGCCGGGCGTTCTCCGCTGCCAGCGCGGCGCGGCGGGCGAGGTCCTCGGCGAACGCCAGATCCTCGGCGTCGTAGGCGGCGGGGACGCGCCCGGCGCCGATCGCCAGCGTCAGCACGCCGAACCGCCGCTCGCGGGCGATCAGCGGCACGATCATGTACGAGCCCAGCCCGACCGCCTCCAGCAGCCGCAGGTGGTCGTCGTCCTGGGCGACCTGGCGCAGAAATTGCTTGCTGACCGCCGGAATCAGCAGCGGGGCGCTGCTGTCGACGACCTGGCGCAGGCCGCGGGCGGTTTGCGGATTGGGCGGGTAGCGCTCGAACAGCTCATCGGCCAGAGCGATTTTCTGGGGATCGCCGTGGGCGACGGCGAGGGCTTCGATCACCCCGTCGTCGCCGAGGAGATAGACGCCGCTCCAATCAGCGATCACCGGCACCGCCAGCCCGCCCACCCGGCGCAGGATGGTCCGCTCGTCCAGCGAGCTGCTGAAGATCGCGCTGGCCTCGGCCAGGAAGCGAGCCCGCTGGGCGGCCTGCTCGGCGCGCTCGCGCAGGCGCTGTTGCTCGGCGTGGGCCGCCGCCGTGGCGATTGCGTGAGCCACCAGCGCGCCAAGCCCGCGCGCCAGCAGCGCATCCTGCTGATTGAAATGCCGCCGCTGTCGATAGTAAAAGGTGATCGTCTCTCCGGGGGCGCTTTGATCATCCGCCGGGATGATCAGCACTGCGGCGATGCCCTCGCGGCGGAAGTCCTCGTGGCGCGAGCGCAGTTCGCCGGCCGCCAGCGCGTCGCCGTAGGCTAGGACGCCGCCGTCGGCGGGGGCGCGGATGGGAGGAGGGTCGATGAGGGAGCGCAGATAGGCGTTGGAGAGGCCGCCGCCGGCGACAATCCGCCAGCGCTCGCCGGCGCTGTCCTGGCGCCAGACCGCGTAGGCGTCGGCGCCGATGCTCAGCCGGGCCAGCTCCAGCAGGCGAGACAGGCTTGTTTGGGTGGCATCGCTGCCGCGCAGCGCGGCGAGGGCTTCGGCGAGGAGCGGCAGTCGCGCGTCAGGCGGACCTGCGGCGGGATCGGCGGCGGGGTCGGCGGCGGTCATGGCGGCCTCCTTTCGCGACGGGGCGGGTTGGGTCGGTCAATAGTACACGATTTTGGCCCGTTCCGGAGCGATTGTAAGCCGGCGGCCTGCCGCCTATCAGTACGCTGTAAGTGAACGCGCAGGACTAATGGGCTATGATCTGGCGCGGCAA
>DASWWB010000098.1:0-2130 GCA_036406115.1 Herpetosiphonaceae bacterium | reverse complement strand
GCCGAAGCGCCGGGGCAGGCTGTGATCGGCGCTTGCCGGCGCCTGGCCCGTCTCGTCGCTCAGCGCGATCAGCGCGCCGGCGCCGGCCTGCCTGAGCTGATCGGCCAGCCCCGGCGCCCGCGCCAGCTCGTCATCCAAAATGATCAGCGGCGGGGCCAGCTCCCGGGCCAGGCGCAGCGCCTCGGCGCCGGTCGCCGCGTGGCGCCAGTCGATCTCCCGCTGCGGCCCCGCGCGGACAATCCGCTCGTACCAGGCGCCCGAGCCGGCGACCACCAGGACGCAGGCGGGCGGATCAGCTTCTTCCATAGCCTCTGTCTCCGTTCGCAGCCGGCGCTCCGGCGCGCCCGCCGCCCTTATCATACCGCCGCCCCGCCCCGGCGCGGATGCGGGTATGATAGGCTGGATTGTGGTTGTCCGTCGAAGGAGGAATCTGTGTCATCGATCGAATCTCTGCTGGAAAAGAATCGCGCCTGGGCCGCGGCGATGCGCGAGGAGGACCCGGCGTTTTTCCAGAATCTGGCCCACCAGCAGCAGCCGGACTATCTTTGGATCGGCTGCGCCGACAGCCGCGTGCCCGCCACCCAGCTGGTCGGCCTGCCCCCCGGCGAGATGTTCGTCCATCGCAATGTCGCCAATCTGGTCGTCCACACTGATTTTAATTGCCTTTCGGTCTTGCAGTTCGCCGTCGAAGTGCTCCAGGTCAGCGATGTGATTGTCTGCGGCCACTACGGCTGCGGCGGCGTCCATGCGGCGCTGCTCAACCGGCGCATGGGGCTGATTGACAACTGGCTGCGCCACGTCCACGATGTGCGCATCAGGCACTCCGCTGAGCTGGAGGGCCTGGCCGGCGACGAGCAGCGCTTCCGCCGGCTGTGCGAGCTGAATGTGATCGAGCAGGTGGTGAACGTCAGCCAAACCACGATCGTCCAGCAAGCCCGGGGCCGCGGCCAGCAGCTGAAGATCCATGGCTGGATCTACAGCGTCGAGGATGGATTGGTCCAGCCGCTGCCGATCAGCAACGCCAGCGACGACGAGCTGCACCGCCAGTACCAGCAGGCGGTCGGCCTGCCGCTGACGCCGTTCGCAAGCTCGGTCTTGGGATGAGACGAGCGCGCCGCCAGCGACCGGAGGAGCCATGCTGACCTTTGAAAGCTGGCATTAGCGGGGAGCGCGGCCATGGAGCAGCCAAACGGCCAGCGGGTCACGAACATCGAGCTTTTTTTCGATCTGGTGTTTGTCTTCACCATCACCCAGGTGACGGAGCTGGTGGCGCGGGCCGCCGGGCCGCCTGATCTGCTGCGGGCCGCGCTCGCGCTGATGACGATCTGGTGGATGTACGGTGGCTACGCCTGGCTCACCAACAATGTCGACGCCGACCGGCCCCGGGTCCGCCTGCTGCTGCTGGCGGCGATGGGCGGCTTCCTGGCGATGGCGCTGGCGGTGCCGCGCCTGTTCGCCGGCGACGGCTGGGCTTTCGGCGCCGGCTATCTGCTGATCAACGCGCTCCATGCCGCGCTGTTCGCCCATGCGCCGAACCCAGACTCGGCGCAAGCCATCTGGCGCGTCGCGCCGATCAATCTCGGCACGGCGCTGGCGGTCTTGGTTTCGGCCTGGCTGCCGCCGGCCTGGCGCGACGGGCTGTGGGGCGCCGCGCTGCTCGTCCTCCTGGTCCTGCCCTGGACTCGCAAGCCCACCGGTTTCGCGCTGGCGCCGGCCCATTTCGTGGAGCGCCACGGCCTGGTCATCCTGATCGCGCTCGGCGAATCGGTGGTGGCGATCGGCCTCGGCTCGGCGGGGGCGGCGCTGACCCTGCCGCTGCTCGGCCGCGCTGCTGATCCTCGCGCTGCTCGCCAGTCTCTGGTGGGTCTACTTCGATCTGGCGCCGGGCCGGATCGAGGCGGCGCTGGAGCGGCTGGAGCGCCCCGCCCGGGCCAGCGCGGCGCTCTACGCCTTCGGCTACGCCCACCTGGCGATGGTCGCCGGGATCGTGGTGCTGGCCGCCGGCATGAAACGCTACCTGACCGGCGCGCCCGCCGAAGCCGGGGCGCTGGCGCTGGCGAGCGGCGCCGCGCTGTATTTCGCCGGCGCCGCCCTGTTCCGGCGCGTGCTGGGGCTCGGCGCCGTCGGCGG
>DASWWB010000097.1:0-3121 GCA_036406115.1 Herpetosiphonaceae bacterium | reverse complement strand
CCGCTCGGCGCCGGGCGCGGCGATCTCGCCGCCCAGCTCGCAGCCGGGCAGCCGGCGCACCAGCTCGCGCAGCGCGCCGCGCCGTTCGTTGCCGCTAATCAAAACAATCGATGCGTTGGTCATTCCGGGCCTCCTTTGCGTGTCTGAGTCCAGTCTAGCCCCCGGCTGTCGCGCCCATATCGTCAACCTGTCGCAAACCTGTCGCAATTCGCCGCCTGTTTGTGATCGGCTCGCGGGGCGGCGGAACGTTTGCCGCCGCCCGCGGCTCCTATCAGCACAACGATGAAGCCGCAGGCCGGCGCGGCGCTGCGGAGGGAGGATCGATATGAAGCGATTGGGATGGTTGATGGTGGCGGCGGTGCTTTTGGCGGCGTGCGGCCAGCCCGACACCGGCAGCCGGGGCGGCGCGACGAAAACGGCGGCGCCGACTGTCGCGCCGGCGCCCCACACGGTGGCGTCCATTTTGGCCTCGCCGCCGCCGCCAGGCGCCAAGCTGACGCTCAACGCCTACGCCGGGATCAATGAGCTGGCCTCGGACGCGGATTGCCCTACGGTGGCCGGCAGCCCGGTGCTGACGGATCGCCAGGTGCCGGAGTCCTGGCCAGCTTTGAACGGCGGCGGCCCCAATCTCCCCGCCGAGCAGCGCTACCCGGCGGACCGGCCGTGGCTGATCGCCAGCTCCGGCGCCCCGCTGCCGGCGTACGCCCGGCTCGAAGGCCACCTCGGTGACGAGCGCTACCGCGATTGCCCCAACTCCGAGCGGATCTTCGTCGTCGATGCGGTCCTCGCCGACCATCAGGGCCGCGACTGGCGGCTGCGCCCCGGCAGCTTCTTTTCCATCCCGCTCCCCGAGGATTTCGACGGCTGGCCGGAGCTGGAAGGGGCGCCCGGCTTTTCGATCAGCTATCCGCCCGGGTCGCGGATCGAGATGATTGAGTCAGCGCTGCCGTTCGAGCGGCGCATCCATCTCAGCGATGATGTCGGCACCGTCGTCGAGGTGCGCGTGCGCGACGGCGAGCTGCCGTACGATCCCCGCGATCCCGAGGCTAACAAGGCGGCGTTCTCCGGCTACTCACAGCTGTTCGGCCCGGGGTCGATGATGTTTGGCAGGGACAAGGATGGCGGCGTCGGCGGGTATTTCACGCAGCAGGCAATCAATCCGACGCTGAGTCGGACAACCGCGTTTTTCATCGGCGACGGCCGCACCTACGAGTTCGCCGCCGATTTCCAGCTGGGATTTGACGCGAGCTGGGATGCCTGGCGCCTGTTCCATGCCATGCTGTATTCCTACGACGGGCCGGGGCTGCGCCGGGGCGACGCGACGCCGACCAGCCCGATCAAAGACGATGTCGTCGGCGCTGATTTCTTGGGGCGGGATGCGCTGCTGGAGCTGTCGCGGCGGGATTTCGGCGCCGGGGTGAGCCTGATCGAGGCGGAGCTTGTCAGCGAGGAGCGGGCTCGCGAGGTGCCGGGGATCGACTGCAACGCCATCCAGGGCCATCCCGACGCTGTCTGGCTGGCGACGCTGGCCGGCGCCCAGCGCGATGCGCCGGAGCCGGTGATCGCGGCCTACGACGCGCGGACCGGCCAGCTCTACTGCGCATACGCGGTCGGCAGCCCCTACACGCCGACGCCGACGCCGATTATCCCCACGCCCACCTTCACGCCGGCGCCGCCGACCACCGATCCCTACCTGCCGCCGGTCCCGACAACCTATCCCGGGCCGCGCCGCGATGGGCTCTCCCTGACGCCGACGCCCTGACGCCGTCTCAGCGCCGGGCGACCGGCGCGGGCTCGGCCAGCTGTGTGGCGATTGGCAGCGGCGCGGCGTTGTCGGCGCGCGGCAGGACGACAGTGAACGAGCTGCCGCGGCCAAGCTCGCTCTCGACCGTCGCGCTGCCGCCCATCTGCTCGGCCAGCTCCCTGACCAGCGCGAGGCCCAGGCCGGCGCCGCTGAAATCGCGGCGGCGGGCGTCGTCGGCGCGGTAGAAGCGCTCCCAGATGTGCGGCAGGTCGGCGGGATCGATGCCGCTGCCGGTGTCGCTGACCCGCAGCGCCGGCCGGCCGCCGATCTCCTCGGCGGCGACCGCCACGATCCCGCCGGGCGGCGTGTGGCGGATGGCGTTTTGGATGAGATTGCGCAGAATTTGCTCGACCCGGTCGGCGTCGGCCAGCGCCGGCGGCAGCTCGGCGGCGGCCTGGGCAGTGACCTCGACCTTGCCGCTCTGCCAGGCCAGCGGCGCGACCATCTCGACGGCCCGGCGGGCGGCGGCGGCCAGATCGACTGGCGCCGGCAGCAGCGTCACCTTGCCGACCTCGGCGCTGGCGAGGGTGAAGAGATCGTTGATCAGCCGCTGGAGGCGCAGCACCTCGTGCTCCATCACCCGCAGATCGCCGGCGGTCTGGGGTGGCAGCGCGTCGGCCTGGCGCAGCGCGGCGTCGAGGTAGCCGCGCATCGTCGCCACCGGCGTGCGCAGCTCGTGGGAGACGCTGGCCACCAGCTCGCGGCGCGCCCGCAGCAGCTCGGCGACGCGGTCGCGCTCGGCCTGGAGGTCGCGCAGGGTGCGCTCAAGCTCGGCGGCCATGCGATTGAAATCATGTTGCAGCCCTGCCAGCTCATCGCGGCCGGAGACCGGGACGCGGGCGGCGTAGTCGCCGGCGCGGAAGGCGGCGGTGGCGGCGGCCAGCTGCTCGATCCGCCTGATGATCCGCCGCACCAGCAGCGCCGAGAGCAGGATCATCAGCGGCAGCAGCCCGATGACGGCGATCGTGCTGAGCGCTAGGAAAAACGAGCCCAGGATCGCCAGCACCGAGATCTGGTTGACCAGCGCGCTCAGGCCGCCGGAGTTGATGGCGGTCATCAGGGAGACCAGGGCCACGCTGGCGCCGAGCAGGATGGTCAGGCCAAAGAGCGCGATGGTCTGGTCGTGGGTCAGCGCCCAGAGCAGCCGGCGCTGGCGCAGCTCGTTCCACCAGAGCCAGAAGCCGGCGCCGCCGCGCACGAGGAGATAGCCGATGGCGTAGGCCAGCCACATGACCGTCGCGGCGAGCGCGGTCACCCCGGTCCCGCCGCTGAGCGCGCCCTCGGCGAACTCGGCAGGGCCGAAGCGCGCGAGCAGCG
>DASWWB010000096.1:0-2450 GCA_036406115.1 Herpetosiphonaceae bacterium | reverse complement strand
AATCCGAAACACGGCCAGCTCACTGTCCGGATCGAGTCGCCGCGGGACGCCGGTCACCGTGACGGTGCCGGTCAGTCCGGCCGTGCCACGAGTGTGTAGCAGCAATTCGACGGCCGGTACCAGGCCCAATTCTTCCAACGCCGGCGGCCGTAAGTCGGCAATGAGCGCGCGCACGGCATGAATGAGGTCGGTAATGTCAGTGCGTAACGTGGTCAAGCCAGCAGGGACCTGCTCCGGCGCGCGCTCGTAGCGCCGTTGTAGGCGATCCACGCCCTGAGCCAGGACAATCAACTGCTGCACCGTTTCGTCGTGCAACTCCCGGGCGAGGCGCCCGCGCTCGGCCTCCTGTGCGGAGGTCAGTGCCGTAATGTAGTCCTGCATGGTGCGCTGGGCTTGCTCGATATGCTCGCCCATGACATCAATGGCGAGGCGGAGGTGCTCGACCGCCTGCGTCCCGCCGACGGGCTGGCCCCGGTGTTGAAAATCACCGCAGGTCATGGCTTCGGCACGGCGCCGGAGGTCGCGGAGGGCCTGCCGATCACGGTGGGCGGCGAGCAGGGAGGGACGGGGGCGGCGCTGGGGCATAGCATGCTCCTAGGGGGTATCGAGACGAATCAAGTGGCGCTGGAGGGCCGCGGTGACCGCCTCGGTGCGCGAGGCAACGCCCAATTTGGCGTAGGTATTGGCCAGGTGGTTCTGGACCGTGCGATCGCTGATCCCCAGCTCGGCCCCAATCTGCTTGTTGGTGGCGCCCCGGGCGGCCAGCTGGAGGACCGCCAGCTCGCGCTCGGTCAAGGTGTCACTGGTGGCCGCCGGCTGCGTGACCCGGGCGACCAGGCGCGCGGCGACCGCGGGATCGAGGGCCGTCTGTCCCGCCGCCGTGCTGCGGACGGCCCGCACAATCTCGCGCGACTCCGCCGTTTTCAGCACATACCCGGCGGCGCCGGCATCGAGCAGCGCATAGATGTAGGGATCATCATCGTAGGCCGTCAGCACCAGCACCCGCACCTGCGGCGCCTGTGCCCGAATCTGGCGCGTCGCCTCCACGCCCGACAGCACTGGCATGGCAATATCCATCACCACCACATCGGGCTGGAGGGCCAGCGCGAGATCAACGGCCTCTTGCCCATTGCGGGCTTCACCGACCACCGCCAGATCCGCTTCCTCACATAAAAACTCCCGAATGCCTTTGCGCACCACATTGTGATCATCGGCGAGCACGACGCGAATAGCCATACGATTCCTCCCTGCCGGTGTTGTGTCGCTATTGTACCGCGAGCGCGGCGTGGATCATGGCCCAGGCCGCATGGGCCATCTGGCCTATCCCGCGCGATTGGCGGATGGGCTATGTTCGACAGAGGTCCTCCCGAGGACCCACCATCCGCCCCCTCGGTAGCGACTCCATTACGCGCCGTGGTGATGTGCTTTCGCCACCCGAAACGGTTCTCCCTAGGCTTAAGTGTATCGGCCCCGTCGCTGGCGTGACACAGAAAGGAGCCCCGCGATGACTACGATGACCCGTCGCCACCTTGCCGACCTGGCCGGCGCCCTCGGCGCTGGCGTGCTTGGCATCGGCCTTGGCCTCCTCCTTCCCACGATGATCACCCGCTACGCGCTGCCCATCCTCCTGCTTGGCCTGCTCCTTCACAGCTGGGGCATGTATGACACCCAGCGGTTGGATCGTGAGCAGGACACTCCATGGTGGGCTGCCCTGCTCACGGGGATCTGCTGGGTACTGCTTGCCATCGGCGGGCTCGTGATCCTACACCATCTCTGGATGGGCTAGCCATGGGACTGCACTCTGACCGCTGGCCAGGCCAGCCATGAAAGGACTGTCTGATGAATCGCCATCTTCACCACATTGGTGCTCGGATCCGCCGCTGGACCCGGCCCAGCACGCTCGCCGTGGTGCTCCTGGTCTTGTCCGCCTGCGGCGGCGTGGCAGCGTCACCAGCCGGCGACACCGGCCTGCCGCCGCAAACCCGTGAGCAGGGCGGCATCACGCTGGCGTTCGCCTGGATCGAAGCAGCGCCCGCTCCGATCCTTCAGGTCACGATGGACACCCACAGCGTCGATCTTGATGGGATCGATCTTGGCCAACTTGCCGAGCTCCGCCACGGGGACCGCGAGGTGGTCCGCCCCACGAGCTGGAGCGCGCCGGCCGGCGGGCACCATCGCAGTGGCACCCTGACCTTTCCACCGCTTACCGAGGAGCCCGCGCCCGGCGCTCCCCACACCTATGACCTCCGCATTCGTGCGCTTGGCCCGGTGCCGGACTGGAGCTTCACATGGACGCGCTAACCCACGCCTGGCGCTGGCGGCAGCTGCGCCGTCCGGTGCTCCTGGGCGGATTGGGGATGGTGGCCTTACTGACGTTCTATCTCGGGACGATTACGCTCGCCCAGGATCCGCGCCACGCCTGGCAGCAACTGCTCGAAGATCGCTGGTTT
>DASWWB010000095.1:0-5447 GCA_036406115.1 Herpetosiphonaceae bacterium | reverse complement strand
GGCGACAGCTTCCACCGCTACGACCGCCAGGCGATGAAGCAGGCCGCCGCCGAGGCCGAGGCCGCCGGCACTGACGGGCCGCTGGCGTTCAGCGGCGTGCCGCACTCGTCGCAGAAGGCCTCGCCCGGGATCGCTGTGTGGCCGCAGGTCGGGCAGATGGTGCCGCCGGTGGCGGAAGCCGCAGGGGCGGGAGCCGCCGCCGACGGGGCAGGAACGGGAGCGGGAGCCGGGGCGGCCTCGGGCGCGCCCGCCAGCCGGTTGCCGCACATCTCACAAAACAAGGCGCCCGGTTGGTTGCTTGCGTTGCAGACAGAACATTGATTCATCGCGAATTCCCCTCGCACAACAGGAAATCTGCGTCACGATAGCACGGCGCTGGGGTGATGTCAACGAAAACGGGCTTGGCTGTCGGCTATCGGCTGTCGGGAGGTTGGCGGAGTTCGTTTGGTCGGCGGGGTGATCGGCGGAGCGGCGGCGGGTTCATCAGCTGATCCCTGCAAAGCGAAAGCCGCCCCCCGGATCGCTGATCCGGGGGGCGGCTGTCATCTGATCAGCCCAGGGCCCGCAGTGCGCTAGCTCACGCCCGCGCTTTCCGTCCGCTCGACGTACCTGGCCAGGCCGTTGAGGCACTCCTCCATCGAATCGTACTCGCCGGAGCAGATCACCGGGGTGTACTCGGCCAGCTCGTAGTGCCACCAGTGCCGGTCTTTGGCGACGACCCAGGAGCGTCCGTCGCGGGATTGGACCAGGTACAGATCGGCGTGCAGATGCATCGAGCGGATAATCAGATCGGGATGATCGATGTTCATGGCTTCCTCAAGCGCTGAAAAGGGCGCGCAATGCTCTCAGCAGGGTGTCGTGATGCTGGGGGAGGCCGATGCTGATACGGATGAAGTTCGCAAGCTGCGGCGTGCGGTAATAGCGGACCAGGATGCCCTGGCTGGCCAATTCCTGTTTGATCTGCCAGGCGTCGCCGCGCTCGACCCGGCACAAAATGAAATTAGCCGACGACGGGAACGGATGCAATCCCTCGATGGTCCTCAGTTCGGCATAGAGCCGGTCCCGCTCGGCGATCATCCCCCTGGCGCGCTCATGGAGAAGATCGGCCTGCTCCAGCGAGCGGATCACCGCCTCCTCCGCCGCCACATTGGTGTTGTAGGGCGGCTTGATCTTCCAGAGATGGGTGATCAGCCACTCCGGCACCAGGCCGTAGCCCAGCCGCAGCCCGGCCAATCCCGCCCACTTGGAGAAGGTCCGCAGCACCACCAGATTGGGGATCTCGCCGACCAGATCGCTGGCGCTCTCGCCGCTGAACTCGGCGTAGGCCTCGTCGAGCACGATGATCGTGTCAAGCTCCGCGAGCCGCCGGACCTGCTCGCGGGGGACGACGTTGCCGGTCGGGTTGTTGGGCGAGGGCAGGAAGACCAGCTTGGCCCGCTCGCGCACGACCGCCTCGGCGATCGCCTCGATGTCGATGTCGAAGTTTTCGTCGCGGGGCACCGCCACGTAGCGCCCGGCGACGACCCCGGTGTTGAAGCTGTACATGCCGAAGGTCGGCGGGCAGGCCACGACGGCGTCGCCGGGCTGGACCAGGATCCGCATCAGCAGATCGATGATCTCATCCGAGCCGTTGCCGCAGATGATCCGCTCGACCGGCTGGCCGATGAACGGGCTGATCGCGCGCCGCAGCCGGGTCTGGTCGGGGTCGGGGTAGATGGCGTAGAAGGGGAAGCGCGCCAGGGCCTCGGCCACGCCCGGCGCCGGCCCGTGGGGGTTCTCGTTGGCGTCCAGCTTGATGATCGAATCGATCGGCAGCCCGAGCTGCTCGCTCAGCACATCGAAGGGGATGATCGGCGTGTAGGGCTCCAGCGCGGCGATGTCCGGCCGCACCAGATCGTCGAATGATCGCATGAAACGGTTCCTTGGCAAGCACGATGACGGGCGCATCATACCATAGGGGCCGGCGAAGTCGTCAGCTGGCAGTCGTCAGTCGTCAGGAGTTGGCTTCGTGTGCCATCAGCGATGCCCTCGGTGGTGTAGTGTGACGACGGGGTGCGCGCAAAGCGACCGTCAGCCCCCTGACGACTGACGACTGCCAGCTGACGACTTAAAAACTACTCCTTCAAATTCACCAGCCCCAGCCGCACGGCGTAGAGCGCGGCCTGGGTGCGGCTGGGCACGCCGAGCTTGGCGAGGATATTGGAGACATGGGTTTTGACAGTCTTTTCGCCGATGTGGAGGCTGAGGGCGATCTCCTTGTTGGCGAGGCCCTGGGCGAGCAGGCAGAGCACCTCGATCTCGCGCTCGGTGAGCGACTCGGGGCTTTCGGGGGCGCGGACCTCGCGCATCAGCCGGGCGGCGGCCTGGGGCGAGAGCTGGACCTGGCCGGCGGCGGCGGCCTTGATCGCCCGGCACAGCTCGTCGGCCTGGGTGTCCTTGAGCATGTAGCCGATCGCGCCGGCCCGCACCGCGCCGATCACCGAGGCGTCCTCCAGCACGCTGGTGAGCGCCAGGACCTCGGTGTCGGGCAGTTCGCGGCGGATGGCGCCGATCGCGGCGATGCCGTCCATCACCGGCATCAGCAGATCCATCAGCACCAGATCGGGCTTGAGCTTGCGGGTCAGCTGGAGCGCCTCCTCGCCGTTGCCGGCCTCGCCGACCACCTCCAGCTCCGGATCGAGGCTGAGGAACATGCGCAGCCCCTGGCGCACGACGCTATGATCATCGGCGATCACAATGCGAATTGTCATAATCCCCTCCTGTGGATGGAGCTACCGGCTCCGCCAAAAGCCCTATGGACAACAGCGCACCTTGCGGGATTGCCAGGCGCGGCGAATCAGGCTATGCTGGCCGTGGTCGATTTCAACCTCATCGAAACCGCGAGGATCATCCATGGCCATCAAGGTGCTGCTGGTAGATAACGAAGCCCAAGTTCGCCGCGGCCTGCGCATGCGCATGGCCTGCGAGCCGGACATTGCGGTCATCGGCCAGGCCGGCAACGGCTTCACCGCCCTCGCCGCCGTCCGCGACCTGGCCCCCGACGTCGTGGTGCTGGACATCGAAATGCCCGGCATCGACGGGATCACGACCGCCGGGGCGATCCGGCGCATCGCCCCGGACTGCGCGGTCGTGATCCTCACGCTCTACGCCACGCCGCAGAACCGCGAGCGGGCGGCGGCGGCGGGCGTCGCCGGCTTCGTCGACAAGCACGACTCGGCCGAGGCGGTCCTGACCGCCATCCGCGCCGCCTGCCCCGAGCTGGCGGACGCGCTCAGGCGTGATCGGCGGGTAATGCCACTGTTGCCCGCGCTGTACCGCCACGTCCACCCGCGATAGCTAGCGCCAGCTCGCCGCCGGCCGGCGCCCGCACCAGCCACTCCAGCTTGGTCCGGTCGCTGGTTTCCGGGTTCGTCCAGCGGCCGAGCCTGGCCGAGCGGCCCTCCAGATGATCGATCTCCTGGCGGCGCTCGCCAAGCTCCAGCGCCGCCCCCTCGGGCAGCGCCAGCCGGGCTTCGAGCGGGCGGCAGGCCCGCCGCTGCTTGGCCTGCGCCGAGCCGTAAGTCGGCAGGAACCCCTCGTTTTGCACGATCGCCCGCACCCGGTACAGACCGCCGCCCAGCGCCTCGGCGCCCAGGGCTGACACGCGCAGCAGCGGCGCCATCGCCATGTGGGCCATGGCGAACTTCGTGTTGCGCTGGCAGGTGTCGAGCAGCATCGAGGGCGGCGGGTTGCGGAAGCCGTAGATCGGGTGCCAGCCGCCGATGTCGACCGGCCCCAGCTGCGGGTGCTCGAAGGGCTGCCAGTCGATGAAGCCGGTGCCGTCGGCGGCGTGCTCGTCGTTCCAGCGCATCAGCTTGTGGTCGTCCTCCTCGCCGTGGTTCTTCATCCACTCGATGAATTTGCGCTCCTTGATCCCGGCCTCGCCCACGATGTCCCACAGCTCGACGGTGAAGGCGAAGATCCCGAGATGGTCGTAGGCCCAATCATCGAACACCCCGCTGATCACCTCTTTGTCGTCGTAGCGGAAATCGTGGAAGACCGAGATGTTGGGGTAGCCGGTCAGCTCGGTGCCGCGATCGCCGATCGCCTTGTAGACCGCCAGGTCGTGGGGCGCGAACTCCTCGTCCGGCTTGCCGCTGTGGGGCCGCAGGATGGCGCCCGAGTAGGTGTGGTAGGTGATCGCGCCATGAATCTCCGGGTGATCGGTCAAGAACTGGACCACCGCCCGGATCTCGGGCTCCGAGGTCGGGTAGGGGCCGGCGCCGCGCTGCTCGGCCTCGGGCCGCCACTGGCCGGGGAAGTTGCGGTTGATGTCCAATCCCTCCAGCGCCGGGCTCATCTTGACGTTCACGCCGTCGTAGTTGAGGATCAGCCCCTCGGGGTAGATGCGATAGTAGGTGCCGCCCGCCTCGTCCGGCCGGCGCTTGACCATCACCCGCGGGTCCTGCTCGGAGATGCGCCAGTCGCCGTTGGGGTCGATCTGGCGCATGGTCAGGATGATCCCGTCGCCGTTGACATCCTCGGCGTAGAGGCCGTCGAGCCGCTCGGTGCGCGGGTAGTGGCGGACGCTGGAGCGGATGCCGTAGGGCGTCGTCAGGCCGCGCTCGGCGCCGTCGGGGTTCATGCGGGGCAGGATGTAGAGCACGGAGGTGTCGAGCAGCCTGGTGGCCTGCGGGTCGCTGCCGTAGCCGGCGAGCAGCGTGTCGATCAGGTGCAGCGCGGCCATGGAGCCGCTGACCTCGGTGGCGTGGATATTGGCGTCCAGCCAGAAGGCGGGCTTGTCGGCGGCGGCGCCGGTCTCGCGGTTGGTCAGCGTCAGCAGCCACAGGTCGCGCCCCTCGTAGCTTTTGCCCAGCGACGACAGCTCCGCCAGGTTCGCGTACTCGCGGGCGAAGTCCTGCAACGTCGTGACCAGCTCGCTGAAGACATAATAGCGGCTGTAATCGACACTCGGCATCGGTTCCCCTCCATTAACCAGTCTTAAGAATCAGATGAGCGAATCGTTGGGCGTTTGCCTAAACGACTGGCTACTGGCACGCTATCTGCTTTTATCCCAGCGTTGTGTTGAATGAGTGAATCCCTGACAGTGCTGGGGATTTGTGGAAGGAATGGCAGCCATGCGTTGCCCACATTGTAATGCACCCTGCCGCTGGATCGGAGAACAGCGCGGGGCTGAAAAATATTATGGATGCCGCATGGAGCTGTGGACCTGCCTGGGATGCGGCACAACCCTGAGCAAGATGCAGCCGTTGGCCACGATCCATGTCAGCCAGCAGCCGCCTGGCGATCCGGCGCGGCCGGGCCAGTCGCAGCAGGAGCGGGCGGTCGGCGAGTAGCCGGCGGCGCTCACTCGTCGCGGGCCAGCAGGCTGAGGCCGTGGGGCTGGAGGCTCAGCTCCAGCGCCATGCCCACCTCGACGGGCTCCGCGCCCGGCCAATCGAGCTGAA
>DASWWB010000094.1:0-1606 GCA_036406115.1 Herpetosiphonaceae bacterium | reverse complement strand
CGTGGCCGAACGCAAGGTGGTGCTTGATCTGGCGGGTGATGTCGAGGTCGTCGGGATTCTCGAAGGCCTCGGGGTCGCGGTCGGCGGAGTTGATCGCCAGCAGCACGCGCTCGCCGCGCCGGATCAGATTGCCGTCCCACTCGATATCCTCGCGGGCGAAGCGCATGGTGGTGGTCTCGACCGGCCCGTCGAAGCGCAGGAACTCCTCGACCGCGTTTTTGATCAGCTCGGGGCGGCCGAGCAGCAGCTCGCGCTGGGCGGGATTCGTCAGCAGCGCCAAGACGCCGTTGGCCAGCAGATTGACGGTCGTCTCGTGGCCGGCGACAATCAGCAGGAAGATCATGGCGATTGTCTCGTGCATGGTGAGCCGGTCGCCCTGCTCCTCGGCCTGCACCAGCAGCGAGACCAGATCGTCGCACGGCTCGGCCCGGCGGCGCTCGATCAGGGCCTGGTTGTAGGCGCCGAACTCGCGCAGCGCGGCCAGCCGGTCCGGCGCGTCGGGGGCGATCGAGGCGCCGCCGACCACCAGGTTCGACCAGGCCCGGAAGCGCGCCTGATCCTCGTGCGGCACGCCGAGCATCTCCGAGATCACCATGATCGGCAGCGGGAAGGCGAAGGCGTCGATCAGATCGAAGGGCTCGCCGGCCGGCATGGCGGCGATCAGCTCGTCGGCGATCTGCTGGACGCGCGGGCGGAGGGCTTCGATCCGGGCCGGCGTGAAGCCGTGGGAGACCAGCGCGCGCAGGCGGGTGTGATCCGGCGGATCGACGAACAGCAGATTGCGCTGGATGAACGCCAGGCCGACATCGGCGGTCAGGCCGGCGCGCTGCTCCTCGGTCAGCGCGTTGGCATAATCTTTGACAAACCGCTCGTCCTTGAACATCGCCACGACATCGGCGTAGCGGGTCGCCATCCAGAGCGGGGCGCCGGTCACCAGGGCGGTGCGGTAGAGCGGCCGCTCGCGGCGCAGATTGGCGTAGTGGCCGTAGGCGTGGGGCTTGAGCGCGGGCTCGGCGAGCCGCAGCGGATCGATCAGCGTCATGTGATTCTCCTCGGGCTGCGTGGGGCGGGTCGGCGCGGCATCCGGGCTGGGCAGCGCCGCCGCGAACGATAGCACCGCGCCGGCGGTCCGTCAACGACCGGCGATAGTTGGTGATTGAGCGCGAAAGGAGCCGCGATGACCTGGTACGAAGATCTGAGCCCATGCAATTATTTCCCGTCCGGCCTGGCGCCGCTCGCGGTGGGCTGGCTTGACGACCACCACCCCTATCCGCATGGCCGGATCGACCCCGAGACCGCCCGAATCCTGTTTGAGCTGCTCGACAACCCCTGGCAGCCACCTTTCGAATCCGGAGGGATCCATCACTGCGAGCTGTGCTATCTCTCGGGCGGGCCGTTCCTGATCAGGCGGCGCGACGGCGGCGGCGAGGCGCAGGTCGGCCGCCGCAATCTCTTTGTGCCGGGCGCCGGCGTGATCTACGTCGCGCCCTCGACGATCATCCACTACATCGACGCCCACGGCTACCTGCCGCCCGCCGAGTTCATCGCCGCGCTCCATGCCTGCCCGCCGATGCGCTCGCCGGCCTATCTCAAGGCCCTGCTCGAC
>DASWWB010000093.1:0-2371 GCA_036406115.1 Herpetosiphonaceae bacterium | reverse complement strand
GGCGGCGAGCCGGCCAGCAGCTCGTAGGCCACGACCGCCAGGGCGTACTGGTCGCTGGCCGGGCCGCTCGGCGCCCCGGCGGCCTGCTCGGGCGAGAGGTAGGTCGGCGTGCCGATCATCGCGCTCTCGGCAGTGGCCGCCTCGTCGGCGTAGGCCAGGCCGAAGTCGATCAGCACCGCGTGGTCGCCGGGGCCGATAATGATGTTGCCGGGCTTGACGTCGCGATGGACCACGCCGACCTCGTGCATGTAGTCCAGCGCCCGGCCGATCTGGCCCAGGATGAACAGCGCCCGGGCCGGCGCCATGCCGCCCTCGGCCAGCGCCGCCCGCAGCGTGCGGCCGGGGATGTACTCCATGGCCAGGAAACTGTGGCCGTCGGCCTCGCCGAACTCGTAGAGCAGGGCGATGTTGAGGTGGCGGAGCCGCGCGGCACTGATCGCCTCGCGCCGCAGCCGATCGGCCACGCCCGGCTGGGCCGCCGCCGCCGGCGCCAGGATTTTCAGCGCCACCCGCCGCTCGAGCAGCGGCTCGAACGCCCGGTAGACAATCCCGCTGCCGCCGCGCCCCAGCTCGCCGAGGATTTCGTAACGTCCTATCCGGTGCTGCGCGATCTCCATTGTGCGCTCCCGCTGCGATGCGTCTTAGGATCGACGGGCCAATCAGCAATACATCAATAAATGGTAAAATAGTATACCACCTCCGCGCCAGGACTTCGGACGAAATGCAACCGGTTTCACTAGAAGGAGCGATCATGCCCGAGCAGACAGTCGCCCCCGAGCGCCTGCTGGGCGCGCTGGACGAAGGGGCGCGCACCGACCGCCGCGGCTTCGTGCGCGGCATGGCCGCCGCCGGGATGCTGGCGGCCCTCGGCCTCCAGGGCTGCGCGTCCGAGGAGCAGCCGGCCGGCATGGAGTTCGTGCCGGCCCAGGCCCCGCTGCGGCTGCGCGCCGCCTTCTCGCACAACGGCCTCGGCACGATTTGGAACCAGCGCGGCAGCGAAACCGCCAAATTCCTCGGCGGCCTGCTCGGCGTCGATGTTGTCTCCTACGATGGCGAGCTGAGCATCGACAAGCAGCGCCAAGACTTGGAGGCGATCGGCGACCAGGACTGGGACTTCGTCGTGATTCATCCGCTCGCCGCCAACGCCTACGACGAACAGGTGCGGCGGATCGTCAGGCGCGGCATCCCGGTGATCGACATCGACACCAGGCTCGCCGACAACCTGGGCGAGCTGGGCGTCGCCACGTTCCTGGAGCCGGACAATCTCCAGCTGGCCGAACATGTCGCCGGGGCGCTGATCGACGCGGCGCGCGGCGAGCGCTTCGAGATCGTCCACACCCAGGGCCTGCTGACGCACTCCGGGGCCCAGCGCCGGGCGCAGGGCTTCAACAACGTGGTCCGCCGCCATCCCGGCGTCACGGTCGTCGACGACAGCGCCTGCGACTGGAGCATCGACAAAGTGACAGCGCTCTGGGACGATCTGCTGGAGCGCCATCCCGACATCCGCGCCGGCTTCTTCCACAACGACGAGATGGCGCTGGCGGCGCTGCGCTCGATCAAGCGCGCCGGGCGCGAGGGCCAGATCCTGGTCGCGGGGATCGATGGCATGCAGCCGGCCTGCGCCGCCGTCGCCGAGGGCCAGATGGTGGCGACGGCGCTCAATCCGACCGGCCGCATCCACGGCGGCGCGCTCTGGGCCGGCTACTACCTGGCCACCAAGGGCGAGCGCGCCAATGTCCCGCCGTTCATCCGGATCGACGGGGGGCTGATCGACCGCGACAGCGCCGCGGGGTTCATCTGGCAGGGCGACCACCTGCTGGTGTGAGCGCCCGGCGAGCGCCCGCCAAGCGCCCGCTTCGCGCCTGGCGGCCGTCCGGCGCCCGGGGCGGCGGCCGGCTATAGTGGCAGCACAGCGCCGCCCCGCCGACGGGGCCGCCGCCCGGCTCGCCATCGCTGCCCGAGCAGCCCACGCCTAGGAGGTTGTCGCGTGAAACTTCATCGCTTGTTGGCCCTCATCTGTTTGATCATGCTCTCCAGCGCGCTGCTGGCGGCCTGCGGCGGCACGGCGGAGTCGCCGCAAGCCACGACGGGGACTGGCACCAGCCCCGCCGGCGGCCTGCCCAAGCTGACGAAAAAAGACAAATACAAGGTCGGATTCGCCCAGACCGAGAGCAACAACCCCTGGCGGCTGGCCGAGACCGAGAGCATGCGCAGCATGGTCGAGGGCAAGGGCTGGGATTTCGTCTACACCGACGCCGGCGGCTCGGCGGCCAAGCAGGTCGCCGACGTTGAGTCGATGATCGCAGCCAAGGTCGATATCATCTTCCTGGCGCCGCGCGAGGAGACCCCGCTGGCCCCGGTCGTGGTCAAG
>DASWWB010000092.1:0-2562 GCA_036406115.1 Herpetosiphonaceae bacterium | reverse complement strand
CTTCCACGACACCGGCAACTACGGCTCGATGGGCGTCTCGATGATCGGCACCTACGATTCAGTCGCCCCCACCGGCGCCGCCCAGACCAGCCTGGTCAATCTGCTGGCATGGAAAGCCAGCCAGCGCGGCATCGATCCGCTCGGCTCCTCCTACTACTACGGCTGCGATATTTCGCGCTACTGCGGCAACCCCGGCGCCGTCACCGGCAATATCACCGGCCATCGCGGCGTCGCCAACAATCCGACCGGCTACACCGAGTGCCCTGGCGACCGCCTGTGGGACTTGCTGCCCTCGATCCGCTCGCGGGTCAAGGCCCTGGTCGGCGGCGCCGCCAATCCCGACAACGGCGACATGACGATCGACGACCTCGAGTCCAGTTTCATCCGCTCCAACGCCCAGTGGTACGAGTCGGCCTGCGGCGACGGCGGCCATATCTTTTACACCTTCGCCACCGATAATCCCGATGAGAGCACTAATCGCGCGGTTTGGCGTAAGGAGGGATTGACCGCCGGCGACTACCGGATCTATGTCCATATCCCGCAAAACTGCGCCTTGGGCAACCTGACCCAAAGCGCCCGTTACACGATCTGGCAGAACGGCGCGCAGATCGGCGAAAAGGTGATCAGCCAGGACACGACCACCGAGTGGGTCGAGATCACCGCCGGGCCGCTCGCCCACGCGGCGCTGCCGGTCGAGGTCCATCTGACTGACGTGACCGGCGAGCCGCTCGGCGCCGAGCGCAAGATCATCTTCGACACCGTGCGCTGGGTCAAAGAGGTGCCCCAGGCCAGCGTCAGCCTGGTCCAGGTGGCCTACGAGCGGACGGTGATCGCCGGCGGCGAGCTGCTGAAGGCCACCTTCACGGTGCGCAACACCGGCAATGTCCCGGTCAAGACCCAGGCGCCCGAGCCTGGCCTGCCCGGCGATCCGCGCTCGGGCTACACCTACGACGAGCGCGAGTGCTTCCTCAGCGACAGCGAAGGCAGCTACCCGGCCTTCCCCAAGGAGAGCGGCCGCTTCCGGGTGATGCTCGGCGGCGACGGCCTGGGCGACGACTGCGCCGGCGCCACCGGCGGCTATCCCTGGCGCTGGGGGCTCGGCGGCGACCTGGCGCCGGGCGAGACGCGCCAGATCGTCGGCTACGTCCGCTTCCAGAACATCAGCGCCGCCTCGCGCCAGGTGACGATCCGCGCCGGCATGATCAACGAGTACGTCGCCTATGTCGATCAGAACCGCGCCCAGCAGACGCTGACCATCTTGCCCGAAAACGATGTGCCGCTCTCCAGCCTGCTGAGCGGCCAGCACCGGCCCCAGGCCATCGCCTACGAGCTGGACCCGCTGCCCGATGACTTCCTGGCCCGCACCGCCAACCCGCTCTCGATCCCGGACGGGCGGGTGATCGGCGCCTTCGACTGGGACGGCAGCAGGATCGACTGGGGGGAGGACGGCCCGAACAATCGGGCCGACTTCTTCGTGGTGCGGCAGACCCGCACCTTTGTCGCGCCGGTCGCCGGCACGTATCGCTTCCAGCTCACCTCCGACGACGGGGCCTGGCTGTGGATCGATGGGACTCTCGTCGCCGAGACCCACGGCCTGCACCCCGAGCGCGAAACGATCGGCGAGCGCTGGCTGAGCGCCGGCGAGCACACGCTGTCGTTCAAATATTTCGAGCGCACCGCCCAGGCCGTGATGAGCTACTACTGGCAGTTTCCGGGCTCCGACCAGTGGAGCGCCATCCCCTTCAATCTCGGCGGCGACGCGGCTCGCGCCGGCACGATCTACGGCCCCGGCGCGACGATCAGCGTGGCCGCCGACGACCAGGGCGGCGCCGGCATCTCGCACATCACCTGGAGCCTCGACGGCCAGACCTGGAGCGACCAGCCCGGCCGCCGCCTGACGCTCACGCCCGGCGGCGGCGCCTACACGCTGCGCTACGCCGCCGTCGACGAGGCCGGCAACGCCGAGCCGGTCCGCGAGCTGTCCTGGCGCGTCGACGCAGCCCCGCCCGCCTCGCGGATCACCGAGGCCGCCCTCACGCCCGGCGGCGCGGTGCGCCTGACGCTGCTCGGCAGCGATGCGATGAGCGGCATCGCCGCCTACGAGGTCGAGGCCCGCGACCAGGCCGGCGGCGGCTGGCGCATGGTCTATCGCGCCGCAGGAACCAGCGCCGCGTTCTTCGGCGAGCCGGGCCACACCTACGATCTGCGCGTCCGCGCCGTCGATCTGGTCGGCAACTGGGAGACGGCCCACGCCGCGCCGGACGTGGCCGGGATCGCCGTGCCCGCCGGCAGCGTGTTTTACCGCCAGTTCGCGCCGATGCTGGGGAGATAGGTATTTAGGGATCAGGGATCAGGGGTCAGGCCGGACGGCAGAGCTGACGGGCGTCGCCACCGACCAACGCAGCCTCACGGCCGGACCATCCCTGATCCCTGATCCCTGATCCCTGATCCCTGATCCCTGATCCCTGATCCCTGATCCCTGATCCCTGATCCCTGATCCCTGATCCCTGATCCCTGATCCCTGATCCCTGATCCCTGATCCCTGATCCCTGATCCCTGATC
>DASWWB010000091.1:0-1547 GCA_036406115.1 Herpetosiphonaceae bacterium | reverse complement strand
GCCCGCCCGACATCCATCGCGGCGCCGGCCAACTGCCCGCTGTCGAGCGCCGCCTCCAGCGCCCGTTCATCCACCAGCTCCCCCCGCGACAGGTTGATGAAGCGTGCGCCGCGCTTCATGCGCGCGAAGGCCGGGGCGCTGAGGATGCCGCGGGTGTGGTCGGTCAGCGGCAGCAGGTTGACGATGATGTCGCTGGTGGCCAGCAGGGTATCGAGGTCGCCGAGCCGGCGGCTCCAGCCGTAGGTCTGGAAGCCGATGGATTCCAGCAGGTTGGCGGCGGCGCCTGCGAGTTCGCCATAGCCGAGGAAGCCGACGCGGCGCTCGGCCGCCGACGGCTGCGGCAGCTGGCGCCAGAGGCCGCGGCGCTGTTGGGCGGCGTAGGCCGGGACCTGGCGGTGCAGGTAGAGGACGTGGGCGGCGGTCGCCTGGGCCATCTGGGCGGCGAGGCCGGGATCGATCAGCCGGGCGATCGGGACGCGGGGCAGGTCTGGATCGTCGAGCAGACTGTCGACGCCGGCCCAGGCCGACTGAATGAAGGCCAGGTTCGGCAGACTGGCCAGCACGCCGCGCCCGGGATTGGCGACGATGGCGATCTCGGTCTGCGGCGAGGGCTCGACGCTTATCGTCTCGCCGGGCAAGGCGGCGCGCAGGGCCTCCAGCCAGCGGCTTTGGGCGTCGGGGGAGAGGCGATTCAGGAAGGTTACGGCCATGGGCTTCCAGTAACCTCCCGATGGGGCCTTGCGCGAGCCCGGTTTTGGGGGAGAGGCTCGCGCGTATGAAACTCACCGCGCAAGATTCATCCATGCTTGGCCGTCTGGCCAGCGAAGAAGACGACATTCTGGGCCGCGCCGTGGAATGGTGCGCCTTATCGTCAGGCAGTCGCAACCTGCCGGGACTGGAGGCGCAGCGCGCCGTGCTGGAAAGCGTGATAGCCCAGCTGCCCGGCGAGGTGGAGAACGTGCCGCTGGCCGACAGCCACGAGGTCGCCGCCGACGGCAGCCTGACCCTCCAGGGCCACCCCGACGCGCTGATGCTCACCGTGCGCCCGCAGGCCCCCGTGCAGGTGGTGCTGACCGGGCACTACGACACCGTCTATCCGGCCGGGACGCCGTTCACGACGGTCACGAAGCGGGCGGACGGCGCGCTGAACGGGCCGGGCCTGGCCGACATGAAAGGCGGGATCAGCGTCATGCTGGCGGCGCTGCGGGCGTTCGAAGCTCACCCGAGTTCGAAAGACCTGGGCTACAGAGTGTTGTTGTCGCCAGACGAGGAGATCGGCTCGCTGGCCTCGGGACCGGTGCTGGCGAGGCTGGCGGCGGGCGGTCATGTCGGGCTGACCTACGAACCGGCGATGGCCGGCGGAGCGCTGGCGGCGCAGCGCAAGGGCTCGGGCAACTTCCACGTCGTGGTGCGGGGCAGGGCGGCCCATGCCGGCCGCGACTTCGACAAGGGGCGCAACGCCATCGCCGCGGCCGCCGACCTGGCGGTGCGGCTGGCCGCGGCCAACGGCCAGCGCGAGGGCGTGACGCTGAATGTCGCGCGCATCG
>DASWWB010000090.1:0-2357 GCA_036406115.1 Herpetosiphonaceae bacterium | reverse complement strand
AGGCCTTGGGAGGGCGCCGAGGCCATGAGCTGGCCGTCGATAATCAGATAGAGCGCTTCGACCCGGCTTTGTTCCTCGATCAGCACCTCGCCGACCGCCAGCCGCCGCGCGACTCCGGCAGTCGAGAGCCAATCGACATCGTCTTCTTCGAGATGGCTGAGAATGTAGTACAGATGGGCCATGTGCTGTCCTAGCGGCCGGCGGCCGGCGCATCGGCGCGCGGCCCCCGGCTGATTCGAGCGACAAACAGGATCAGGAACGGATATCGAGCTGCTGCCAGCGCAGCCGGGCGGCGAAGCGGCGCAGCACGCGGAGGAGCGGGTAGCCGAACGCCGCGATCAGCAGCAGGTTGCCGAGTGCGCGGGTGGCGTCCCAGCCCAGCGATGTCAGGGCGTAGAAAGCCCAGTAGCGGCGCAGCGTCTCGGCCAGGCCCAGCCCCGGGCTCCACGAGACCGCGCTTTCGCCCGAAGCGAAGGGCCAGAACGTCAGATTCATCAGCGCGCCGAACAGCAGGCCCCAGAGCCAGCCGTAGGCCGCCAGCAGCGCCACCTCGCCGCGCCCGCCCTCGGGGAGGCGCAGCGCCCGGCGCAGCGGATGGAGCTCCGCCGCGCCGAGGCCCATCCAGCCCATCACCAGCATCTGGTACGGCATCCACGGGCCGACGCCGGCGAGCAGCAGCGCCGACACAAACAGGCTGAGCGCGCCCAGCAGGAAGCCGAAGCGGCCGCCGTAGACATAGCCCGCCAGCATCACCAGGAAAAAGAAGGTCGGGCTGTCGCCGGGGCCGGCGGGCAGGCGCAGCACCGCGTTGACCGCCACCAAGATGCCGAGCGCCGCCAGCACCCGGACATTCATCTGCTCGGCGCTGAAGTCCGCCAGGATAATCCCCAGCAGCAGCGGGACCAGCGCCAGCATCAGCCAGGGCGCGTCGCCGGCGTGGTTGCTGGCCGGCCCCACCTCGGCGAGGGCGAACGGATAGAGCAGCGCCCCGGCGCCCGCCAGGCTGGTCAGCAGCACCAGGGCCGGGCCGAGCCAGGCCGCCCTAGGACGGCTCGCCATGCGACTCGACGGGCGCCGGCTGGCCGGCGGGGTGGCGCCGGCGCAGCGTGTCAAGGACGGCTTGCAGCTCGGCCGGCAGCGGCGCCTCCCATTCGTGCCACTCGCGGTCGCCCGGCAGGTAAAACCCCAGCCGGCAGGCGTGGAGGAAATGGCGGCTGAGGCCGAACGTCTCCTTGGGCTTTTTCGGGCCGTAGAGCGCGTCGCCGACGACCGGGCGGTTTTTGTAGGCGAAATGGACGCGGATCTGATGGGTGCGGCCGGTCTCCAGCCGGGCCTCGACCAGCGAGTAGGGGCCGAGGTCCTCGCGCACGGCGTAGTGGGTGCGGGCGAAGCGGCCGCCGGCGACCACTGCCATGCGCAGCCGGTTGGTGGGGTGGCGGGCGATCGGCTCGTCGATCACGCCGACCGGGTCGCGGAAATGGCCCTCGACCAGCGCCAGGTAGCGCTTGCCCATGGTCCGATCCTGCTGCTGGGCGACGAGGAAGGCGCGGGCCAGATCGTGCTTGGCGACGACCATCAGGCCCGAGGTTTCCTTGTCGAGGCGATGGACGATGCCCGGCCGCAGGTCGCCGCTCGTGACAAGGTGCGGGTAGCGGTACAGGAGCGCGTTGACCAGCGTGCCGCTGACGTGGCCCGGCGCCGGGTGGACGACCATGCCGGCGGCCTTGTCGATCACCAGCACGTCTTCGTCCTCGAAGACCACGGTGAGCGGCAGGTTCTCGGGCACGATGTCGCTGGGCTGGGGCAGCGGCAGCTGAATCTCGATCCGATCGCCGGGCTGGACCGGGTAGCTGGCCTTCGCGCCGCGGCCGTTGACCCGGATATGGATGTCATTGATCAACTGTTGCACGTAGGTGCGCGAAAGCTCGGGCTGGACCAGCGCGATATAGCGATCCAGCCGCTGACCGCTGTCTGCTTCGCTGACGTCTAGGACGGTCGTTGTGTTTTCCACTGGGTGTCTCTCTGTCTACGAGCGAGCCCCCTGGGCGGCCTGGGCCTCCACCGACAGCGCGGCGTAGGGCAGGGCCTCCAGCCGCTCCTCGGGGATCGGCTTGCCGGTGGCGGCGCAAATGCCGTAGGTGCCGTCGGCCACGCGCTCCAGCGCCGCGTCCACCTCGGCGATCAGCGCCCGGCGGTCTTCGATCAGCGCGAGATCCTTCTCGCGCTCGTAGATGTCGGTGGCCTCGTCGGCGAGGTGGTTGCTGACGCCGAACTCGCTGTCGGTGGTGAGTTCGCTGACCGACTGCTCCAGGCGCTCGATCTCCGTCTCGAACTGGACGCGCAGGTCGTCCAGCCGC
>DASWWB010000089.1:0-9421 GCA_036406115.1 Herpetosiphonaceae bacterium | reverse complement strand
TTTCGCCATCCAGGCGGTCGCCGCGCTCGGCCAGGCGGCCTTTGAGCGGGCAGTGGCGGGCGGCGCGGCCCTCGGCGTGGCGGAGGTCGTCGCGGCGCTGCGCGAGGCCGCGCCGCCCCGGCCCGCGCCGGCTGATTAAACGCCGGACCCGCAGCCGTCTCAGGCTCCGGGTCCGGGCTTTTGGCGGGCGGTGCCGCTAGGCGGCGGGCGCCGGCGCCATGCCGCCGAACGGATCGTACTCCGCCGCCAGCTGCTGGCGGAACTGGCGGGTGTAGAGCTGGTAGTAGTGGCCGCGCTGGCGGATCAGCTCGGCGTGGCTGCCCATCTCGGCGATCCGGCCCTGCTCGATCACCAGGATGCGGTCGGCGCGCTTGATCGTCGAGAGCCGGTGGGCGATGACAAAGCTGGTCCGGTCGCGCATCAGCGTCTCCATGCCCTGCTGGATCAGCGCCTCGGTCAGCGTGTCGACCGAGCTGGTCGCCTCGTCCATGATGAAAATGTCGGGCTCGGCGAGCATCGCCCGCGCTAGGCTGATGAGCTGCTTCTGGCCCACCGAGAGCAGATTGCCGCCCTGGCCGACGTCGTCGTCGTAGCCGTTCTCCAATTCCATGATGAACTCATGGGCGCCGGCCAGCCGCGCCGCCGCCTCGACCTGCTCGTCGCTGGCGGTGAGGCAGCCGTAGCGGATGTTCTCGCGCACGCTGCCGGAGAACAGGTGCGGCGTCTGGAGCACCATGCCGATCCGCGACTGGATGCCGTGCAAGCTCAGCTCGGTGTAGTCCCGGCCGCCGATGCTGATCGCGCCGCTGGTCGGCTCGTAGAAGCGGCAGAGCAGATTGACGATCGTCGACTTGCCGCCGCCGGTCGGCCCGACCAGCGCGATCGTCTCGCCCTGGCGCACCTCCAGGTTGAATCCGCGCAGCACCGGCTTGTTGGGATCGTAGTAGAAATCCACGTCCTTGAAGCTGATCGCGCCGCGCAGCGTGCCGGGATCGACCGGGTCCGGCCGGTCGACGATCTGCGGCTTGGAGTCGAGCAGCGAGAAAATCCGCTCGCCCGAGGCGATCGCGTGCTGCATCTCGGCGTAGACCCGCGCCATCTCCTGCACCGGCCAGAGCATGAAGATCACATACGAGACAAAGGCGGAGATGCCGCCGACGGTCAGCGCGCCCTGGCTGGCCTGCCAGCCGCCGTACCAGGCGATCATGCCGATGCCGACGGCGGTGATGATCTCCACCACCGGCAGGAACAGCGCCGAGAGCCAGGCCGCCCGGTAGCTTGAGCGCTGCATCGCCCCCGCGATCTCGCCGAACTCGTCGAGGTTGCCCTGCTCGCGGCCCAGCGCCTTGATCACCCGCACGCCGGTGATGCTCTCGTTGTAGGAGCCGGTGATCTTGGAGTTGAGCTTGCGCACCTGGCGGTACTCGACCAGGATGCGCTTCTGGAACTGGGCCGCCACGATCAGCAGCAGCGGGATGATCAGGAAGACCAGCAGCGCCAGCCGCCAGTTGATGAACAGCATGAAGACCATCGAGCTGGCGATGCTCATCACGCCCCAGGTCGTGTCCAGCAGGCCCCAGGTCACCAGCTCGGCCACCCGGTCGGTGTCCGAGTTGACCCGCGACATGATCCAGCCGACCGGCGTGCGGTCGAAATAGGACAGCGACAGGTTTTGCAGGTGGTTGAACATCGAGCGCCGCAGATCGTAGCGGATGCGCTCGCCCAGGATGCCGGCCAGGTAGATGAAGCCGAACACGCCCGCCGACTGGAGCACCACCAGCCCGCCGTAGCGCAGCGCCAGGCCGGCGAGGGCCTCGCGGTTGCCGGCGAGGATGCCGTTGTCGATGATCTGCTTGGTGATGTAGGTCCTGACCGACTCAATCAGCGCCACCGCGATGATCATCGCCAGGAAGCCGGCCAGCCAGCGCCAGTGCGGCTTGGTCAGCCCCAGGATGCGCAGGATGGTGCGGCCGTTGAAGCTGGTCTGGAATTCTTCTTCTTCGTTATACGGCGTATCCGACATCGGCAATCTCTTTCTCTAATTCATGCTCGATCTGGACCTGGAGATCGTAGACGCGGCGGTACATGCCGTCCTGGGCCAGCAGCTGCTCGTGGGTGCCGCGCTGGACAATCGAGCCGCGGTCGAGGACCAGGATCAGATCGGCGTTCATCACGCTTTGGACGCGGTGGGCGATGATAAAGGTCGTGCGGCCTTGCATCAGCCGCTCCATCGCCTCGCGGATGGAGGCCTCGGTCTCGCTGTCGACAGCCGAGGTCGAGTCGTCGAGGATCAGGATGCGCGGGTTCTTGAGCAGCGTGCGCGCGATCGTGATCCGCTGTTTCTGGCCGCCGGAGAGGGTCACGCCCTTCTCGCCGACCAGCGTGTCGTAGCCCTCGGGGAACGAGAGGATGACATCGTGGACGGCGGCGGCGGCGGCGGCGGCCTCGATCTCGGCCTGGCTCACGTCGCGGCCCACGCCGTAGGTGATGTTGTCGCGGATCGTGCGCGAGAACAGAAACGGCTCCTGCTCGACAATCCCGATGTGCTGGCGCAGGTAGCGCCGCGGATAGCTGTTCAGCTCGACGCCGTCGAGAGTGAGGCTGCCGCCGGCGTACTCGTAGAAGCGCGGCAGCAGATTGACCAGCGAGGTCTTGCCCGAGCCGGTCGGCCCCAGCAGCGCGATCGCCTGGCCCGGCGCCGCCTCGAAGCTGATGTCGCGCAGGACGCGGGCGTCGCTGTCGTAGCCGAAGCTGACCTGCTTGAACGAGAGCGCGCCCTGCGGCGGCCCCGCCGGGACGTGCGAGCCCTCGTCAAGCGGCTCCTGGCGCTCGGCCAGCACGTCGGCGACCCGGGCGTACGAGACGATGCCGCTCGACATCTGGACGATCAGGCGGCCCAGGTTGCGCATCGGCCAGATCAGCCAGACGATCATGCCCGAGTAGGCCAGGTAGTCGCCGATCGACAGCGCGCCGCCCAGCACCATGCCGGCGCCGAGCAGCAGGCCGGCCAGCATCTGGAAGCCGCACATGATGTCGGTGATCGGCCAGTACAGCGCGTGCTGGAGCAGCAGCCGCTTGCCGCGGACGAACTTCTCCCAGTTGTCGCGCTCGAAGCGCTCGCGCTCGAACTCCTGGCGGGCGAAGGCCTTGACGACCCGCACGCCGGCCAGATTCTCCTGGAGCGTGGTCGACAGGACCGCGTCCTGCTCCTGGAAGGATTCGTAGCGCCGCTCGATCCGGTTGAAGAAGTAGAGCGAGGTGGCGGCGACGAAGGGCACGACGACCACCGACAGCAGCGCCAGTTGCCAGTTGATCGCCAGCAGCGCGGCCAGATTGACCACGAACAGCATGATGATCCTGCCGAACTCAGTCGCCTGGGTCGCGTAGAAGCGGCGCACCGCGTCCACGTCGGAGGTGACGCGCTGGATCAGGTCGCCGGTCTTGGTTTGATCGTGGTAGGTGAAGGTGAGGTGCTGGATGTGGTCGAACAGTTGCTTGCGCAGCCGGACCGTGATGCCCTCGGCGGTTTCGGCCGCCAGTTTGCCGCTGAGGAAGGTGAAGCCGCCCTCGAAGCAGGCCAGCGCCACGAAGCCGAGGGCGGTGAGGGGCAGCGCCAGCGCGCCGCGCTCGCTGTTGCCTAGCACGTGGTCGATGAAGTAGGCCAGCAGCAGATAGGTGGCGGTTTTGGTGGTCGCCGCCAGGGCCAGGCTGGCGCTGGCGGCCAGATAGCGCCGGCGGAACCCCGCCAGCATGGTCCACAGGCCGCGCAGGCGCCGCGAACGATGGTCGGATTCTTGGACCGGTTGAGAACTCACTGCGCTTTCGCCTCCCGTTAAAAATGACGCCCGGTGCCGGGATAGATGATCGTGGGAGACACCACGATACCCCACCCCGGACCCAGCGGTATCCGCCAGGAGACCGACCGCCGACTGGCCCTAGGATACACATCCGATCGACCCTTGACATGGTGATTTTGATATGTTACTATTTGGTCACATATCGCAGGTGACGATCTCCGATATGGTTGAATCAACGAACCATGCGACAAGGAGACACGCGATGAATGCCCATGTAAGCTCGATCCTCCTCGGAGTGCGCGACATGGCCCGCGCCAAGGACTTCTACACCACGGGGCTTGGCTGGCAGGTCCAGCAGGACTATGGAATCTCGGTGTTTTTCGTGCCGCATGGCGGATCGCTGGTCGGCTTCTACGGCCGCGATGGGCTCGCCGCCAACGTGGGGGTTGATCCGGCCGGCAGCGGCTTCAGCGGCGTGGTGTTCACCTACGTCGTGCGCAGCGAAGCACGGGTCAGCGAGATCCTGGCGGACGCCGCAGCGGCGGGCGGCGCGATCCTCAAGCCTGCCGCTGCCCTGCCGTGGGGCGGCTACGGCGGCTCCTTCGCCGACCCGGACGGCTACATCTGGGACATCGCCTACAGCGCGAACGGCAAGGATCAGCCGTACGCCGAGTAGCTGCGAGCGCATCGCCGCCCGGCGCGTCGGGCGGCCGGCTCGATCATCAGCCCGCTGGCCAACGAGCGCGACGCTCTGCTGCTTCGGTAGCAGAGCGTCGCGCTCGTTGGTCATTAAGTTGTGTCTGGATTGATGGGGCGATGGCGGCCGAGTATCAGATTGCGGGTATCATAGCGGCCTGAATTCGAATCAGCGGAGAGAAGAAGGAGACGCTATGTTGATTGCTTGGCGCGGCTGGGGCTGGCTCGTGGGGGTTGTCTTTTTCGGCATGCCGATTCTCGCCCAAGTGATCGTCGAGGCTGTTTCTGGCGAGGGGGCCTACGCCAGAAACGGCCCCGCCTTTTTCGCCTGTGCCTTGATCGCGGGCGCCGTTGTGCTGTGGTTCCTCGGCCGGTTCCTCAACGGGCGGGACAGCCCATATGCGACCAGCAATTTCGAGGTCGCCCACTCGTTTTTGTACCTTCGAATGGAATATTGGGCCGTCGCCTTTGTCGCCTTCGCCCTGATCGCGGTGCTGATCCAGCTGTGACACGCTCCGGCGCTAACGGCCCTCCTCGCGATGGTCACTCGTTGTCGCCAGGTGGTGGAGGATTCACGCAGCGCCGCCCGGCGCCGCGCTATGATGCTCCCATCAACCAACGAGCTTCGCGCAATCACCTGGAGGGTGTTATGAAAGCCGCCAAACTGTTCCCGAAACTGGTCATCACGATGGGCATCATCTTCGCGCTCGCGGGCCTGGGCACGGCCGGCGCCGGCATCTCCATCCGGATCTTCGTCGGCAACGAGCTGGCGGCCCAGAACATCACCACGCCCGAGGACGCCTCGATCCCGAACACGCCGGTGACGGACATCGCCACCGCCTTGAGCATGGCCGATATCATCCAGCACCACGCCGCGACCAGCTCGCAAGGCCTCAGCTACGCCCAGATGGGCCGCTTCGCCCTCGCGGACGGCAACCCGGCCGGCACGAATGACGCGAAAGCCGCGCTGCTTGACGCGAACGGCAAGCCCGTCGCCAACGCCGCCCGCGCCACCCAGCTGACCGCCGCCGGCCTCGTCACCTCGCTCAGCCTGTCGGCGATGGCGATCGGCGCCTCGTATGGCGCGATCCTGCTCGGCATCGGCTTCGTGGTCCTCGGCCTGATCGTCGCCGGCGTCGGCTACGCCCTGCTCGGCCTGATCACGCCCGAGGTCGCCCAGAAATTCGGCCTCCACCCGGTGGCTGCCTAGCAGCCCGACGCTGGAGCGGCGGCGCCAGGGTGCGCGCCGCCGCCCCGCAGGTGGTCGGATCAGCGAACCAGCGGCTTTCGCGGGCCGCTGGGCACCCTCCAACAAGCAACGGGGCCTGGTAGCGATACCAGGCCCCGCCGCTTTTTAGTCCGCCGAACGATCATCCGAAGCCAGCCGATAGCTTATTTCTCTGGCGCGCGCAAGCGGGATGTCCCTGGATCGGCGCCTCCCTGATCGGGCAGGAGCGGCGGGACGAACGCGGTGGTGCGGGTGGCGCTGTCGTGCATGGGCGGCGGCGGGACGGGTTTGGGAGGCGCGGCGCGCCAATTGAGGACCGCCAAGGCCGCCAGCGGACCGAGGACGGCGCACCAGAGAAAGAGCGGGATCGAGAGCAGCGCCACCGCGAAATAGATGATGAAGGGATAGCATACGACCAACCCGCCCGCCGCCAACAGCGCGAACAGGAGCGCGGAAATTCCGGCCGCCAGCCCGCCCGTCTCGCCGCCAGCCGCCGGCGCCTCCCACCCAGCCGCCGGCGCCTCCCAGTCGGCGCGCTCGCGTGACCATGCGGGCCTGGACGCGGGGTCGCCGCAGCGCTCCAACATGCTCCAAACTCCTGCGGTGACCAAGCCAATCACGACCAAGACAAGAATCATGGGCTCCTCCGGCGGCGGGACGCGAGGGGCCGCAGTTCCCGCCGCCTCGCCTCGAAATACATTAAGTGAACACGTTCATAATATCAATTGCGGTGGGAACTGTCAAGGAATCCTTGGCCGGGAGCAAAGTGAATCCGCCTGGAATGCCAGCAGGGGCGGCCGAGCATCCTCGGCCGCCCCTGCTGGCAGGTGGGTCAGTGGGCGGGAGCCTTAGCGGCGCACCACCGGCAGGAACGCCCGGAAGCGCATTGTCTGGACCGTCGGCAGCGGCAGCATCGGCGACTCCTGGCCGGTCGCGGCGACCGCGCTGACCGCATAGCGATACTGGCGGTTCTCCTGCGCCGTCACATCGACGAACCCATCGACGAACGTGCTGCCGATGGCGGCGAAGGCGCCCCGGCCCTCGGCGCGGTAGACCCGGAAGGCGGTGATCCGCGTGTCGCGCGGCCGGCCCCAGCTGAGATGGACGAAGCGGCTGCCCTGCTTGGCCTTGGCGCTGCCGTCGACTGGCGGCGTCAGCCCGCCCACTGGGAGCTGGCTGGCATTGTTGGCGCCTTGCAGCTCATTGATGGCGTAGACCGGATTCACCGCCAGGTGGAGGGCGTGGGCGCGGAGCGTGTCGGCGGGGGCGTTCAAGCTCAGCGTCACCGTCACCCCGTCGCTGGCGTTGAGGGGCGGCGAGAGGGTGGCCGAGGCGGCGACCGGCTTGGCGCCGTAGGGCCCGTCCCAGGTCGCGGTCACCCGCAGCGGGACAGCGCCAGCCGTCCAGCCGTTGCCCTGGTTGCCGACCCGCACCGCCACGCTCATGGCCTGATTGGGCTGCGGGTAGCGCGACGACGCGACGGCGTTTTCGATCACGAAATCGGGCATGCTGGCGGGGACGCTGGCCTGGGCGATCGGCTCGTCAGCCAGCAGCGGGGCGAACGACGCGATTGCCGGCGCCGCGTCGGGCTGGGCTTTCAGCGCCGGCCCCACGCCCTTTACCGCCGCCACGTGAATCAGATCCAAGACCGGATCGTAGGCGACGCTCTGCTCCCAGTTGACTTTGCCGTCGTTGGTGAGATAGGCGGGATTGGTTTTGGCGGTCGCGGGGTTGACCACCACCTTGACCAGATCGCCGGTGCCGGTTTGCATGCCGATCGGCTCGCCGGCGTAGGTGAACTGGCCCTGCGAGTTGGGGCCGAAGCCCACGCCGCGGAAGACAATCGTGGGCTCCTCGGCGGTGTTTTGGATCAGGATGGGGCGCTCGGCGCGCATCGGCCGCCCCTGCTGGTCCGTCAGCTTTTTCGCCGTCCAGAGCGGCCCCTCCGACTTGGCGAGATAGAGATAGTTGCGATTGCCCATGATGCCGCCGACGCCGGTTTCGTCAAGCGTGTAGGCCACGCTGGCGCTGCCGTTCTCATGACCGACCATCGAGAACTCGACAATCCCGGCGGCGAGGGGCGGAATGCGCACCGTCGGCGTCGGCGCCAGCTCGGCGTAGGCGAAGCGCCGGTCCGTCAAGGTGTTGAGCCGGTGGTCGGTGTCGCGGATGAAGCCGATCCAGGGCGTGCCGTTGACGAACAGCGCCTGCGGCTGGGAGTCGCTGGCGGCGCTGGCGGCGTCGAGCGTCTGGAGCGGGCCCCAGACACCGTCCTCCCACAGCCGGTACTGGATTTTGAAATTACGGCTGTTGAGCGCGCCGGTGGTGTCGTGGATCCAGGCCGCGAGGCCCTTGCCGGTCTCGCCGCAGTTGCCGGTGTTGGCTGGGCAGCTTGCCAGCGTGGGCGAGCCGTCGCCGGTGGAGGCGGCGGACAGCGGCTGCGGCGCGCTCCAGGTGCGGCTCACGCCGTCCCACAGCGCGTAGCGCACGTGGATTGTTTTGATCGTGTCGGTGAACGATTGATTGGGCGGGAGCGAGGCTTGGGCCGTCTGGGTCCAGATCGCCATTGCGGCGTTGTCGTCGTAGAAGGCGATCTGGGGCGCGCCCGCCAGCAGGCCGGTGGTGATCGTCGTCGGCCGCGTGGCGCCGCGCGCCGTCGAGACAATCGCGCCGCTGGTCGCGCGCCAGACCGTCATGGTGTTGCCCGAGGGATCGCTGGCGATGGCGGAGGGCGCGCGCGGCGGCTCGGCCGCCGGCGGCGCCTTGACGAACTGGGCGCCCGTCCGGGGGATCTGATCGTAGGGGATGACGTGGATGACGCCATCTTTGCATATCCCGAAGGTGCAACCGCCGACATTGGCGTGCCACTCGAAATCCATCATGTAGGACAGCGTGGGCGTCGGCACCGAGATGCCGGTCCGGCTCGGATCATGGAAATTACTGAGGGTGACGGGCAGGTTCAGCGACATCACTGCCTTCGCGGTGAGGCTGGCCTCGACAAACCCTGCGAGCATGCTCACATTGAGGAAGGCCTGGACGCCGACATGGGCGGTGGGATTTACGCTGAGCTGGCTGTTGAGCTTGCCCTCGTTCTTGGCGATGAAGCCCTTGGCCGCCAGCTCGCCCTTGAACCACAGATCGACGCCCATGGTCGCGCTGGCGATCGGCCAGAGTCCCCAGGCTTTGCGGGCGACCGGCACCCAGCCCGTGTCGACGATGGTCACGATTTCGGCGCCGCCGTCGTCGTCGCAGATCAGGATGGGGCTGGAGCTACAGGTGCGCATGTTGAAGACGCCGGCGCCGGGCATCTGGGAGGGCAGGCCGGCCGGCTTCCCGCCGCGGCTCAGCGTGGTCGCCTCGGTGGACGCCGCCATGGTCAGGGTCTCCGCGCTGAGCCCATCGATCTTCATGTCAACCACTTGCGCGGCGATGCCGCCGTTGTTGTTGAGCGCGCCCACATACGGCAGCGGGTTGGAGTTGAGCGCAAAGGTTTTGCCGGGGACGACGGCGTGGAACTCCATGCTGCCCTCATCCGAGCTGCCCTCATCCGAAAGGTAGGTGATGCGCCGCCCGGTCACGCCGCTCGCGGCGAACCAGGGCGGAATCGGATCCAGCTTAAGATCGATCTTGCGGATCTGGCTCCTGGTTTCGCTGAACGGGCCGACGGTGCGGGTCGAGGTCACTCCCAGCGCGACTGGGA
>DASWWB010000088.1:0-3582 GCA_036406115.1 Herpetosiphonaceae bacterium | reverse complement strand
CACCCCCCCCCCCGCGCTCTGCAATCTCTCCACCAGCATTCATTCGTTTTCATGCTTCCGCTGCCGGCGTGCGCCTACCACTCGCCAAAGATCATGGGCAGGATCAGCGAGGGATTGGCGACCCGCGGATTGGAGCCGTGGGCGTGCTCCCGTCCGTTCGGGATCCGGTCGCCGTCAGGGTCGCCGGCGGCGCCGTGCTCGCCGGTCGGGTCATTCGGATCGAACTGGTAGCGAACTTCCCAGCCGTCCGGCAGGGTGTCGCCGTCGGTGTCCGCGCGCCGCGGATTCGTGCGGTAGGTGTACTCGTCGCGGTTGGGCAGCCCGTCGCCGTCGGGATCGCTCGCGGCGTCGTTCGGGTTGCGCGGATCCAAGCCATGATCGACTTCCCAGCCGTCCGGCATGCCGTCGTCGTCGGTGTCGGCATCCTGGGGATCGGTGCCGATCGGCCCTTCCTGATCGTCGGGCAGCCCGTCGCCGTCGGTGTCCGGGCGGTAGGTCGTCGCCTGCGCGGCGTCAATCAGATAGACGGTGGCGGCGGCGCGGAAGCGCACGAAGCGCCAGGGCTGCGGCGCACGGGGATACGCCACCTGAAGCTCGTAGCCAAGATCCGCGTTGAGGCCGACCAGCGGGATCGCCGCCGTGTGCAGCACCGTTTGATCGGCGGCCAGGAAATCGACCTGGGCGGTCACCGCGACATTCACGCCCCGGTAGTGGACGATCAGGTCGCCGGTGCCTTCTTCGCCGGCGCCCATGTCCAGCACCAAGCCCTGGCCCAGGACGCTCACCACCACGGCGGACTGGCCGTCAGGCGACCCGAGCGCGCTCGCCGGAGCCACGATCAGCGGCGTGGAGCCGGCGCCGACCGCGTCGGCGTAGGCGTCGGCCAGCGTTTGGGACGAGGCCGGATAGACCGAGATGATCAACAGCATGAACAGGCTGACGAGCCGAAACCAATGAATGCGTTCCATGACAGTACCTCGCAGAGTAATCGAAACAGGAGGCAAAGCGAACTGCAAACGGACGCACACCAAGGGGGTAACTTCGGGCCTTGCGCAAAGCGATGGGGAGATAGGATGAGGCTTCTTGGCTGGGGATCCGCAGGCGACGGGGCTGCGGGTCCCCCCTTTTCTCACTCTGAGAGTACTGTAGCCGGCGGGACCCCGGTCATGCAAGACCTGCCGCTACCGGCCGCGAGTAGCCATGATTTCGCCAAACAATGGTACGTATGGCCGATCTTCGTAGAAATTATCGTTACTGTTTACGATATGATTCATGCGTCTCAAAATGAGCATATGATCATACCATAAAGTCTTATTAATTGATTAATCGCATCTTATCGTAACATATTTTCCAATATAAGACAATAGCGCGACAAAGAAGAACCGCCGTTGTGTCCTTTGTCGCAATGCAAGAACACAACGGCGGCCATCATTCGATCAAACTATAGCCAGACATACGCGATCATTCATTGGGCGGATGCTTGAAATAGGCGGTTTGAGCCAAAACCGCGTCTATCTGGCGCCGACGA
Source organism: Herpetosiphonaceae bacterium (assembly GCA_036406115.1). Taxonomy (GTDB): domain Bacteria; phylum Chloroflexota; class Chloroflexia; order Chloroflexales; family Herpetosiphonaceae; genus DASWWB01. The sequence continues at coordinate 2,054 of DASWWB010000088.1, read as the reverse complement.
TCACCGCACCGGCGCCAATCTCGTCGGCTGCCACGCCAGTCAACCGAATCCCCGCATGGTCGCCGCTACCGATTTTAACGAACCGACTCTTGTTGCAAAGCATTACAAACTCCGCAATGGTGACAGGGATTGATCGGCCCAGATAGACAAGCTCGACAACCTCCCCGAGCCGCGCGCTGCCTGAATCCACCCGCCCGATCGCAAGAACGCCGCCATTGCGCGGGCTGAAGATATCTGTCACGATGAACCGAAATGGCTCGCTTCCCGCCATGGCCGGCTCCTTCGCTAGCGGCGCTTGCGCGGGCCGTGGGCGCGGGCCAGCTCGCGCAGCCTGGCGGCGTCGGCGGGATCGGCCAGCGCGCGCTTGGGCAGAATGTGCGCCTGGCCCCGCGCGATGTAGAAGAAAAACGCCTTGTTGCTCTCGGCGACCTTGCTCAGCTCCCGCCAGGCGGATCGAACCGACAGCGAACGGCTTTCGAGCGCCAGCCCCTCGGCGTCAACGAGGTAGGTCTTGGGCTCGCGCAGGAGGGGCGTCGTGGCGAACGCGCGCCGGGCGCCCAAGGCGATCGAGGCAACGAGCAGCAGAAACAGCAGCAGCGGCCAGAAGATGCTCAGCGACGGCACCCCGCGGGCGACGATGATGCCATAGACAGTCAGCGCGGCGTAGCCGCCGGCGATGACCGAAAAGCCAATCCCGACCGGGCTATGGAAGAAATCCCAAAGTTGAAAATACTGGTAGTCGCCGGCCTGGGGCGTGACCTTGGCCTCGATCGGCGCCGGGGGGTCCTCGGGCGCGGGCTCGCTCGCCATCGCCTGCTCCTCTGCCATCGTTCGCTCCTCCGCTGGGCCAGGCGCGGCCTGGCGCGATTGCCGGCCCTATCTTATCACTGATCCGCCGCCCGCTGAGTCCGGGGATCGGAGCGCCGCCCACCGAACGGCGGAGTCCGGCGTCCGGCGGCCATGCTAGACTCGGGCCGGTATCGCCATCGCGATCAATGAAAGGAACGGCAATGACAACGCCACGCCAATCAGCCCCCGTGCTTGAGCTGCGGGTGGCCCTAACCACCGGGGACTACGAGCGGCTGACCCGCTTCTACTGCGCCGGCCTGGGGCTGGAGCCCGCCGCCCTGTGGACCGAGGGCGAGGACCGTGCCCTCATCCTGGACATGGGCCGCGCCACGCTGGAGATTTTCGACGAGCCCCACGCCGCCGCCGTCGATCAGATCGAAGTCGGCAAGCGGGTCAGCGGCCCCATCCGCTTCGCCCTCCAGGTGCCGGATCTGGACGCCGCCGTCGAGCGGCTGCTGGCCATCGGCGCCGCGCTGGTCCATCCCCCGATCACCACGCCCTGGGGCCACCGCAACGCCCGGCTGGCCGACCCCGACGGCCTCCAGATCACCCTCTACCAGGTGCCGGCCGGCGCCGGGGAGGCCGGCGATGCTTGATCTGACCAGCGTCTTCGCCGCATTTCCCACGCTTGAGACCGAGCGCTTCGTCCTGCGCGAGCTGACGATCGACGACCTGGACGCGATCTACCGCATGATGAGCGACGAGCGGGTCACCCGCTACTTCGGCAGGGCGCCGATGACCTCGCGCGACGAAGCCGCGGGCAGGATCGTCTCGATCCGCAACGATTTCCGCGACCAGAACGGCGTCCGCTGGGGCATCGCCCGGCGCGAGGGCGGCGAGCTGCTCGGCTCCTGCGGCTACTGGCGCATCCTGCGGCCGCACTTCCGGGCCGAGGTCGGCTACGAGCTGGACCCGGCCTGCTGGGGCCAGGGCGTGATGCCGGAGGCGCTGGCGGCGATCGCCCGCTACGGCTTCGAGACGATGGGCCTCCATACGATCGAGGCCAACATCGACCCCGAGAACACCGGCTCGCGCCGGGTGCTGGAGAAGCTGGGCTTCGAGCGCGAGGGCCTGTTCCGCGACAGCTACTATCTGCCCCACGAGCAGCGCTTCTCCGACACCGCGACCTACTCCTTGCTGCGGACGCGCTGGGTGGAGGGCGAGAGCCAGGGCTGACAACAAACGGCCGGCGGACGCGCATCAAG
>DASWWB010000087.1:0-6426 GCA_036406115.1 Herpetosiphonaceae bacterium | reverse complement strand
CGACCAGGCCGTGGCCGGCGGGCTCGGCGGCGGCGAGCTGGGCCTCGAACAGCTCCTGGTCGGGCAGGCGCAGCGTCTCGCGCAGCCAGGCGAACAGATTGCCGGCGTTGCTGATCGAGCCGCCGAGCAGGCTGCGCCGGGCGTCGACCCGGTAGCACCACAGGCCCTCGGGCACGCGCTCGACGGCGCCGGCCACCACCCGCAGCGCGCCGCTGGTGCCCAGGTTGAGCGCCACCCGCTCCGGCCCCGCAGCGCCGCAGCCGAGATTCGAGCCGACGCCGTCGCCGATCGCCGGGAACCAGGGCACGGCCCGCAGCGCCGGCCAGCGGGGCGCGAACTCCGGCGCCAGCCCCTCGATTGACTCGCTGGCGTCGACCGGCTCGCCGAGCTGCCCGGCCTCGATCGGCAGCGCCGCCAGCAGCTCGGCGTCCCAGGCCAGCGCCCGGCGGTCGAGCAGCCCGCCCCAGGAGGCGACCGAGGTGCTGAGCCGGCCCCGGCCGCAGAAGCGCTCCAGCACGAATTCGCCGAACGACAGCCAGCGCCGGGCCGCCCCGAACAGCCGAGGGCGCTCGGCCGCCAGCCAGGCCAGCCGCGCCGGCAGGTAGGAGCTGTGCAGCGGGCAGCCGGTGCGCTGCCAGACCGCCGCCCCGTCGAGCTGGCGGCGCAGCTCGGCGGCCCAGGGCGCCGCCCGGGTGTCGGCCCAGGTGTAGACCGGCGTCACCGCCTGGCCGTCGCCGTTCACCCCCAGGACGTTGCCCACGAAGGTGTCAAGCGCCACCGCCCCGATCTGGCCCGCCAGCGCCCCGGCCTCGTGCAGCAGCTCGTCGAGGCAGGCGGCGACCCGCAGCAGCATCCGCTCGGCGTCAAGCTCCGAGCCGCCGTCCGCGCTGGTCGCCAGCTCGTATTTGACCTGGGCCGCCGCGCCCGCCACCGCCGCGCCGCTCGCATCGAACAGCATGGCGCGGGTCGACGACGATCCGATGTCCAGGGTGAGGATCAGCGGCGCGGGATGGCCGGCCATGCAACCTCCTAGCTGGCGCGGGGCAGGCGGACCGCCGCCGTGACGCCCGGCCCGTCTTCGTTCGGCGTCAGGGTCACTTGGCCGCCGGCCCGCCACATCAGCGACGAGGAGATCGGCAGCCCCAAGCCCAGGCGCTGCGGCCCGTGCGAGGTCCAGAACGGCCGCCAGATCAGCGCCATCTGGTCGTCGCGGATGCCGCGCCCGGCGTCGCGCACGCTCACCACGACATGGCGCCCCTGCCCGGCGGCCCGCACGACGATCTGCTCTGTCGGCGAGCCTGACTCGACGGCGTTGTTGAGCAGCTCGGCCAGCAGCGTCTGCATCTCCCGCTCGTGGACCATCACGAACAGGCCCGGCTCGACCTCCAGCCGGATGCCGCCGCCGCCGGCGATCCGCACGGCGAGGTGATCGAGCATCGGCGGCAGCGCGTCGCTCAGGTCCAGCGGGAAGGGCGGAGGCATCCGGTCGCCGCCCCGCAGCAGGCGCAGGCGGCCGATCATCGCCGCGCCGTCGCGCACCTGCTCGACGACGGTCGCCAGGAGCATCTGCTGCTCGGGGCTGGTCGCCTCCAGCTCCGCCAGCTGGGTGTTGCCGAGGATGGCGGCGAACAGATTGTTGAAATGGTGGGCCATCTGGCCCGACAGCTCGGCCATGTTGCGCAGATGGACCAGCTCGGCCTGCTCGATCTGGCGGGCGGTGCGGTCGGCGATCGTGCGGGCGTTGGCCAGGGCGACCGAGAGATGCGGCCGTGCCATCTCCAGCAGCGACTCGTCCTCCGGCGTGAACTCGCGGTCCATCACCGCCAGCATCAGCACGCCCAGCGGCTGGCCTTGATGGTGGAGCGGCACGCCCATGCCGCCGACAAACCCCGCCTCGCCCAGCACCCGCACCAGCGGGAAGGACGAGCCCGCCGACAGCTTGTAGCGCAGCGTGCGGTTCCTGGCGCTGATCCAGCCCAGGCTGAGCGAGGTCTGCTCGTCGACCAGCGCCTGCGGATCGGTCACATGCGGCAGCTCCGGCACCCGCGAGGCGTGGACGACCCGCGCCGCATGGTCTTCGATCGAGAAGATCGCCAGCGCCATATGGCCCATCAGCACCCGCATCTGCTCGTTGATCACCTGGTAGAGGTCCTCGAAGTCGAGGTTGGCCGACAAGGCCTGGGCCAGGGCGTTGGTCAGCTCCAGCTGGCGCGTCTGGCGGGTCAGCTGGGCGGTGAGCTGCTCCTGGTCCTCGCGCAGCCGGGCCTGGCGGATCATGCCGGCGATCTGGCCGGCGACCAGCTCCAGCAGCGTCTGGTCGTCGTCGGTGAAATAGTTGATCAGATCGTGATAGACCGACAGGACGCCCAGCACTTCGTCCTGGTCCAGCACCGGCACCAGCATCGCCGAGCCCTGCTGGATGGCGGAGGAGGGGATGAGCAGCCAGTGCTTGTCGGCGGTGATGTCGTTGATCCGCAGGCTGGCCCCGGTCCGCACGACAATCCCGGCGGCGCCCTTGTGCAGCACCAGCCGCACGTCCTCCGCCGAGAGATTGGTGGTGCGGTTGGCGGTCAGCACGTTCACCGGCTCGTCCGCCTGGTCCACCAGCAGCATGTTGGCGTGGGTGGCGCGCAGGGTTTTGGCGCAGACATCGACCATGTACTCAAGCATCTCGCCGGTCGAGCGCAGCTTGTAGAGATCGCGGCTGATCTTGGCGACAAAGGCGAAGCGCTCGCGGTCCAGCTCGACCCGCGACAGCGACTGTTTGAGCGACAGCGCCGTGCGCAGCCGGGCCAGCAGCATCGAGCCGTCGACCGGCTTGAGCAGGAAATCGTCGGCGCCGTCGACATAGGCTTGCTGGCGGGCGGCCGAATCCTCGACCGCCGTCACCATAATCACCGGGGTGTAGCTCAGATTGGGGTGGGCGCGGATGGCGCGCAGCACGCTGAACCCGTCCATGTCCGGCATCCAGACATCCAGCAGCACGACTTCGGGCAGATACAGCTCGACCAGCTCCAGCGCCTCGCGGCCGTTGTAGGCCAGCATGGTCCGGTAGCCGGCCTGCTCGACCAGCCGCTGCATGATTTGGCAGTTCAGCGGCTGGTCGTCGACCAGCAGCACCAGCTCCGGGTGCAGCTCGGTGTACGCGGTGGACATGGCGCGCTCCTCTTGCCGGGCGCTACGCCTGGCGCTCGATCGTCAGCGGCTTCAGCTCGTCCCAGTTCGGCCCGGCCTCGATGTTGACCTCCAGCGGCACCCGCAGCTCCGGGTAGACGCCCTCCATCGTGGCGCAGACCAGCCGGGCCACCTCGTCGACCTCGGCCTCCGGCACCTCCAGCAGCAGCTCGTCATGCACTTGCAGCACCATCCGCGCCGCGAACCCGCCGCTCCGCAGCCGCTCCTCCAGCTGGACCATCGCCAGCTTGATCAGGTCCGCCGCCGTGCCCTGGATGCCGGCGTTGATCGCCTCGCGCTCCAGCGCCTGCCGCCGCGGCCCGCTCCCGCCGCCGATCAGCTCCTTGAAGTAGCGCCGCCGCCCGAACAGCGTCTCGACGTAGCCCTGCACCCGCACGGTTTGCAGCGTCCGGTCGATGTAGTCCTTGATGCCGGGATAGCGCGCAAACAGCGCGTTGATCAAATCCTGGGCCTCGCTGCGGCTTAATTCCGTCCGTGCCGATAGTCCGAACGCGCTGATGCCATACACCACGCCGAAGACCACGGTTTTCGCCAAACGGCGCTGATTTTTCGTCACTTCGCCAATCGGCACGCTGTACAGATTGGCCGCCGTCGAGGCGTGGATATCTTGGCCGGTCTTGAAGACCTCGACCAGCGTCGGGTCCTGGGTGATGTGGGCCAGCACCCGCAGCTCGATCTGCGAATAATCGGCGGCCAGCAGCTTGGTGCCGGGCGCGGCGATGAACGCTTTGCGCAGCTCGCGGCCCTCGTCGGTGCGGACCGGGATATTTTGCAGGTTGGGCGAATCCGAGGAGATCCGGCCGGTTTCGGTGCCGATCTGGCGGAAGGTGGTGTGGACGCGGTTCGTGTTGGGGTAGATCAGCGTCTGGAGCGTGTCGACGTAGGTCGATTTGAGCTTGGAGAGCTTGCGGTGGCGCAGGATCAGCTCGACGACGCCGCTGTCATCGTGCTGCTTCAAGTCCTCCAAAATGTCGGCGGTGATCGAGTAGACCTCGCCGCCGCTCTTGGTGGTTCCGGCCAGCTTCTTGAGATTATTGGTCGGCAGCTTGAGATTTTTGAACAGCAGATCGTTCAGCTCGTAGCGCGAGGACAGATTGCACTCCTCGCCGCAGATGCGGAAAATCTCGGCCTGGATCTCGGCCAGCTTCTCGCCCAGCAGCTGGCCCTGCTGCTTGAGCGTGGGCAGATCGACCAGCACGCCGGCGTCCTCGATCCGGGACAGGACCGGGATCAGCGGCAGCTCCAGGGCCTCGAAAATCCGCAGGACAGGCGGCTGGTCGGCCATCTGCGGCGCGAACAGCTCCATCAGCCGCAGCGTCATGTCGGCGTCGGCCGAGGCGTAGGGCGTGGCGTGCTCGATGCTGACGCCGGTCATCGAGATCTGGTTTTTGCCCTTGCCGATCAGCTCCTCGATTTTAATCATCTCGACCGGCGCGCCCTCGCCGTCCTTGAGCAGATCGAAGGCCAGGTCCTTGAGGCCCGGCTTGTGGCCGAGCAGCGCCGCCGCCAGCATCGTATCGTAGCTGACCGGGCCGACCTCGATCCCGGCGCGCTCCAGCATCGTCAGATCGAACTTGGCGTTGTGGCCGATCCTGCCCTTGGCCGGGTCGCGGAAGGCCGGCTGCAGGGCGGCGACGACCTCCGCCAGCGGCAGCTGGTCGCCCTGGTCGTGGCCGGTCGGGATGTACCAGGCCTGGCCGGGGCTGATCGAGAGCGAAATGCCGACGAGCTGGGCCGGCTCGGGGCCGTACAGCTCAAGCGATGTCGTCTCGGTGTCGAAGGCGAAGGCCGGCGCGGCGTCGAGCGCGGCGACGACCTCGGCCAGCGCGGCGGCGTCGCGGACAGCGGCGTACTGGCCGAACGATTTGCCGGCGCCGGGCGGGGCGGCGGGCGCCTCCTGGGATGGGAACATCGTCATTTGGGCGGCGCCGCCGGGGGCGACGCGGGCGGGCGCGCTGGCGACAGACGGGGCGCTAGCCGGCAGCTCGACCACCTCGACCGCCGAGCCGGACACCGGCAGCTTCTCGACCAGCGAGCGCATGCTCAGCTCGGCGAACAGCGCCACCGCCTTGGCCCGGTCGTAGTCGTGGACCACCGTGGCGGCCAGATCGAGCTGGACCGGCGCGTCGGTGACGATGATCGCCAGCTGCTTGCTGAACAGCGCGGCCTCCTGCTGGCCCTCCAGCTTGGAGCGGAAGCGCTTCTGCACGGCGTCGAGATTCTCGTAGATGCCCTCGACAGTGCCGAACTCATTGAGCAGGCTGATCGCGCCGGCCTCGGCAATGCCCTTGACGCCGGGAATGTTGTCGGAGGTGTCGCCCTTGAGGCCGCGCAGGTCGGCGAGCTGATGGGGGCCGAGGCCCTTGTAGCGCTCGCGCACCTGGTCGGCGTCGTAGAGCGTCGTCGTTGTTTTCTGGCCGTAGGGATTGGCCAGCAGCACCCTCGTGTAATCGTTGACCAGCTGGAGCGAGTCGGTGTCGCCGGTGATGATCAGCGTTTGGACGCCCTCGGCCTCGGCCTGGCGGCAGAGCGTGCCGATCACATCGTCGGCCTCGTAGCCCTCGGCGGTGTAGATCGGGATATTGAGCGCCTCGACGATCTGCTTGATCCGGTCGAGCTGGGGCTCGAAATCCGCCGGGGTTTCGCTGCGGCCGGCCTTGTACTCGGGATACATATCGTCGCGGAAGGTGCGGCCGATATCGAACGAGACCGCCACGTACTCCGGCGCCCGCTCGCGCAGCAGCGTGAGAAGAATCTGGAAAAAGCCGTGGACGGCGTAGGTCGGCTCGCCAGTGGAGCGCACGGACATGCCCGTGTTTTTCAGCGCGTGGAACGCGCGGAAGGCCAGCGCATGGCCATCGACCAGCACCAGGGTCTTGCGGTTTGCCATGTTCCCGATTCCTCCATTCGCTGGGGCTAAAATAGCCCACGTGTGCCACTCGAATTATAGCATCTCGCTCCGCCGCCGTGGCGCCGGCGATCTATGCGAATTCTTTAATCGGCGCTGCTAGCATAGCGTATGTCAGGCCGTCGCGCCGCGCATCGATCCATCGCAAAGGAGCCGATTATGTCCAAAGCAGCCTCCCGCCCGCCCCGCCGGCGCGGCGTCAAAGTCTTCCTGGCCGCCGGGGCGCTGGCCGCCACGCTCGGCGGCTGGGCCGCGCTGGCCCAAGCTGAGAACCCGGCCGCCACCGCCCTCGCACCCTGGCCCGCCGCAGCCGCGCCTGCCCC
>DASWWB010000086.1:0-1554 GCA_036406115.1 Herpetosiphonaceae bacterium | reverse complement strand
GGCCTCAGGCAATCTCGCCGAGGGCGAGGCTCGCCGCGTCGTCGAGGGGGAGGGCGGCGCCCTGGAGCGCGGCGATCTCCGCCGCCGGCAGCAGCTCGCGGGCCGCCGCCAGCGCCTCGTCGGCCATCGCTTGCTCGAACGGCTCCAGCACCGCTCCCAGCTCGCCCAGTCCGCGCTGGGCGGCAGCCATCAGCTGGATCGCGAGGGCGGCTTCGCGGGCGGCTGCGGCCACGGCGGCGGCGCCGACCAGCCCGTAGACCAGCGCCATCCGGTCGCCAAGCTCGCGGGCCAGCGCGATGCTTTCGCGGTAGCCGGCCCTGGCCCGATCAAGCTCGCCGCGCTTGTAGTCCATCGTGGCGACATTCATCAGGCCGTGGGCGCAGCCCTGGGCATCGCCGATCTCCTGGGTCAGCGCCAGGCTGCGCTCCAGCAGCCCGAGCGCCCGCTCGAAGTCGCCGCGATTGGCGGCGGCCATGCCCAGGTTGGTGAGCGAACCGGCGGTGCCGCGCCGATCGCCCAGGGCTTGGCGCAGGCGCAGGCTTTGCTCGTGATGGGCCACCGCCTGCGCCAGGTCGCCGCGCGAGTAGGCCAGGTTGCCCAGCGTGTTGTAGATCCGCGCGAGCGCCGGCGGATGGTCGCTGCTCAGCGCCAGCGCTTGCTCCAGGCAGGCCTCGCCGAGATCAAGCTCGCCCTGGCGCCAGAGAATCGAGGCCCGGTCAGCCAGGACCTCGGCCTGGCTCGCGGCGTCGCCGAGCGCGCGGAAGCCGGCCTCGGCCTGGTCCAGCCACGCCAGCGCCTCTTGATAGGCGCTCTGGCGGCTCAGCACTTTGGCGCGGCCGTGCCCGGCGCGCGGCGTCCAGTCTGCCGGCAGGGCGTCACCATGGCGCAGAATCTCGTCGTAGCGGTCAAGCGCCTCCTGCCAGCGGCCCGTCAGCTCGGCGATGCCGGCGAGATCGAACAGCAGCTCGGCGGCATCGCGGGGCGCTTCGACCAGCGCCAGCGCGTCCAGATAGTGCTCGCGGGCGGCGCCGTAGCCGCCGGCCTGGCGCGCGTGGTCGCCGGCCAGCCGCCCGTAGCGCCGGCGCTTGGCGGGCTGGTTGGATCGGCGGTAGTGGAACGCCAGCGCGTCGAGCTGCTGCTCGCTGCCGGCGCCGGCTTCGATGAAATCGCCGAGCTGGCCGTGCAGCTCGCGCCGCTGCTCGAAGCCCATGCTCTCGTACACTACCTCGTGAGTGATCGCATGCTTGAAAAGATAGGTCCGGTCCGGCTCGGTCCGCTCAAGCGGCGTGATATCCAGCCTGCTGAGCAGCGCCAGGTCGCGCATCACCTGGGCGGGCGCGCCGAGCGCCGGGTAGTACCCCCACAGCCAGGGCGCGGGGAAGACCCGGCCGATCACGCTGGCCAGTTTGACGGTCAGCTTCTGCTGGTCGTTCAGTAGGTCGACGCGGCTCAGGACCAGGCTGTGCAGGCTGGGCGGCAGCGCCTCTCCCGCCAGCTCGCCGGCGCTGTCGATCTTATTTTCATTGACATAATGCAGAAGTTCTTCGAGATAAA
>DASWWB010000085.1:0-4921 GCA_036406115.1 Herpetosiphonaceae bacterium | reverse complement strand
CCGGTCACGTCGTTTTCCACCGAGGCCTTTTACCTGGGCAATATGTACGAGCAGCTGCTGCGGATCAATCCGCCCGGCTCGGCCGAGCCCTACACGCCGCTGCTGGCCAGCTCGTGGGAAAGCAGCCAGGGCGGCCTGGTCTGGACGTTCAAGCTGCGGCCGAATGTCGTCTTCCACGACGGCGAGCCGCTGACCGCCGAGGCCGTCAAGCTCTCGATTGAAACGGCCAAGGCCAAGGGCGACGCCTCGTTTATCTGGGCGCCGCTGGAGACGATCGAGGCCGTCGACCCGCTGACGGTCAAGATGACCCTCAAATACGCCGCCCCGATGGAGCTGATCGCCTCGTCGCTCTACGCGGCCTGGATCGTCAGCCCCAAGGCGCTCAAGGCCGCCGAGGCCGACGAGAAATACTTCGAGGCCGGGCTCGCCGCCGGCACCGGGCCCTACAAGCTGGGCGAGGTCAGCGCCGGCAAAAGCGTCACGCTGACGCGCTTCGACGGCTACTGGGGCGGCTGGGCCGACATCCGCCACTACGACGAGATCCGGGTCTCGATTGTCGGCGACTCGGCGGAGCAGAAGCGGCTGCTGGACGCCGGCGAGGTCGATCTGGCCTTCCAGCTCCCGCTCGACACGATCGGCGAGTACCGCGCCAAGCCCGGCTTCGGGCTGGTCGAGGAGCCGTCGTTCTTCAATTTCGTCGGCATGTTCAACACGCTGCGGCCGCCGCTTGACAACAAGCTGGTGCGCCAGGCGCTCTCGCACGCCATCCCGTACGGCGAGATCATCGCCACGGGCGCCCAGGGCTTCGGCACGCAGAGCCGCAGCCCGGTGCCGGCCGGCGTCTGGCCCTACTCCGAGAATGTCAAGCAGTACGGCTACGATCTTGACAAGGCCAAAGCCCTGCTGAAGGAGGCCGGCCACGAGGGCGGCGGCTTCAAGCTGACCCTCAGCTACGCCTCGGAGAACCAGAACGAGGAGAAATTCGCGCCGCTGATCAAAGATTCGTTCGCCAAGATCGGCGTCGAGGTGACGCTGGAGCCGCTCCTGTTCAAGGATCAGTGGGCCAAGGCCAAGGCCGATCCCGCCAGCGCCCAGGATCTGTTCGTGATCATGTACTGGCCGACCTACAGCGACGCCGGCGTTGACAATCTGGCCGCCCTCTTTCACAGCAGCGAAAAGCCCTCGTTCAACCTGAGCTACTGGAAAAACGCCGAGTTCGACACGCTGATCGACGATGCCGCCAAGCTGACCGCCAGCGACCCGGCCACCGCGCTGAAGAAATACGAGGACGCGATGAGCCTGCTGGTCGACGAGGCGCCGGGCGTGTTCCTCTACGACACCAAGGCCGTCTACGCGATTCCGAGCAAGATCAAGGGCTACCGCTACAATCTCAACTACCCGTTCACCCAATTCTTTTATCCGCTGCACGAGGACTAGCGCGTGAGCATGGGCATCCAGTCACCGGCCGGCGGGGCGCGCGGCAGGCTCGCAACCAAGATCATCCTGGCGATCGCCGGCCTGCTGCTGGCGATCGCGGTCGGCGTGAGCGCGCTCACGTTCCTCCAGGCCCGCGGCGCCGCCTACGCCGACCTGGAGCGCCGCGGCCAGGCGATCGCCGACACGCTCAACTACACCTTCGAGGTGCTGCTGGGCCAGGAGGCGCTGACCAACCTCCAGCGCCTCACGGAGGACAGCGCGACCATCCAGGGCGTGCGCCGGGTCCAGATCGCCGCCCGCAACCGGAACGTGCTGGCCAGCAGCGACAAGGGCGAGATCAACCTGCCCAGCACCTCGCCGCAGATGATCGGCTACTTGGACGCCCAGGACTGGCAGACCAAAACCTATCTGACCGACGCCGCCGAGCTGATCATCATCAAGCCGCTGCGCGGGCCGCAGTTCGCCGGCGGGATGAACAGCGCCAACATCATCGGCGCGGTCCAGGTGACGCTCGACCGCGGGGGCGCCGAGCAAGAGGCGCGCGGCGCGGCGCTGCGGCTGCTGGCGATCAGCCTGGGCGGCTACGCGGTGCTGTTCGGCGTGCTGTGGGCGATCCTACGGGCGCTGGTGGTCGGGCCGGTCCGCCGGCTGGCGGGCAGCGCCCAGCGCTTCCGGGCCGGCGAGCGCTCGGTCCGGGCCGATGTGAAGACCAACGACGAGATCGGCGTGCTGTCCGGCACCTTCAACGATATGGCCCAGGAGGTCGAGGGGCTGCTGGCCGGGCTGGAGGGGCAGGTCGCTGCCCGCACCGGCGACCTGGAGCGCGAGCGGGCCCGGCTGGCGGCGGCGCTGGCCGACCTCCAGGCCAGCAGCGCCGAGCGGCGCCAGCTTGCGGCGACCGTCCAACACCTGTCGGCGCCGGTGATCAATGTCTACCGCCAGATCGTCCTGCTGCCGCTGATCGGATCAATCGACGCCGCCCGGGCCGACCAGATCCAGGCCACGCTGCTCCAGGGCATCGCCCAGCACGGCGCGCGGCTGGTGATCCTCGATCTGACCGGCGTGCCGGTGGTCGACGGGCCGGTGGCCATGGCGCTGGCCCGCATGCCACGGGCGGCCCAGCTGCTCGGCACCGAGGTGATCATCGTCGGCGTCACGCCGGAGGTGGCCCAGAGCATCGTCAGCCTGGGCGTGGATCTGTCGGCGGTCCGGTCGTTTGCCGATCTACAAAGCGGCGTCCAGTACGCGCTGCGCCGGCTCGGCCTGATGATCGCCGCGCGCCGCTGAGCCAATCCGCCAACCAAAAACGGCGCCCGGCTTGGCAGGCCGGGCGCCGTTTCGATTCGCTGGGCTGGCGCTAGGGAATGCGCATCGGCATCACCAGATGGAGGTAATCGGGGCCGCCGACCGGCCGGAACACGCCCGGCGAGTTGGGGGACTGGGTTTCCAGGGCCACCTGGTCGCTGTTGATCACGCTCAGCGCCTCCTGGAGGTACTTGACGTTCAGCGCCAGCTTGCCGCCCTCGCCGTCGAGCAGCGCGTCGACCTGCTCCAGGGTTTCGCCGACCTCGTTGGCGGTGGCGCTGAGAGTCAGGCGGCCGGGCTGGCCGGCGCGGCCCTCCATCGAGAGGGTCACGATGTTGCCGGCGGCCTGCGAGAACAGGGCGACGCGCTTGACCGCCTTGAGCAGCTCGTCGGTCGTCAGCACCGTGCGGGTCGTGTCGGGCGTGGCCTGGGGCACGAAGCGCTCGTAGTCGGGGAACTTGCCGTCGATCACGCGCGAGACGAAATCGACCATATCGGTGTGGAAAATCACCTGGCTGTTGTTGTTGGTAACCAGCATCGCCACCGGCTCGTCGGTGTCGCCGAGCGTGCGGCCCAGCTCGGTCAGAGCGCGGGCGGGGATCACGATGTCGACAGTCTCGCGGGCGGGCTCGGGCAGCTCGATCGTGCGGACCGCCAGCCGGTAGCCGTCGATCGCGGCGAAGGTGGCGCGGGTGCCGCTGAGGCGCAGCAGCACGCCCTGCAAGATCGGGTTGGTGTGCTCGGCGGCGGCCGCCAGCGCGACCTGGCCGATCACCTCGCGCAGCATGCCGGGCGGCAGGAGCGCCAGCGGCTCGGCCTGGGCGTCGATCACCGGCACGGCGGGGAACTCGTCGGCCTCGATGCCCTTGATCGCCGCCTTGGTGCCGCGGCAGAGCACGGTCAGGGTCTGGGTGCGGCCGTCAAGCTCCAGCTCGACCGTATCGTTGGGCAGATTGCCGATCAGATCAGTCAGCAGCTTGGCGGGGACTGTCACCGCGCCGTCTTCGTCGATCCTGGCCCCCACCAGCACCGTGATGCTGATCTCAAGGTTGTTGGCGGCGAGCCGCAGCCGGCCGTTCTCGGTGGAGAGCAGAATATTTGACAGCACGGGCAGGGTCGAGCGGCTGGCGACCGCATGGCTCACAATCGCCAGCCCACGCTTTAAGTTCTCTTGCAAACAAGCTAGGCGCAACGCAATCTCCTTATCCGCTGGGTGTTTAAATTCAAACGAAAGCTGATTATACTTTATATTCCCGTGGGCAAATCAATGAAAAAGCTGGATAGGCCAAAGCGCTGCCCCAGGTGCGCGCCGAGCGCCCGCACGCCCAGCGTTTCGGTGTGATAGTGGCCGGCGCAGATCAGCGGCACGCCCTGCTCGACCGCCACGTAGAAGGCGCTGTAATGCGGCTCGCCGGTGAGGAAGGCGTCGCACCCGGCGTCGATCGCCTCCTGCAAATTGCTTGAGGCCCCGCCCGAGACAATCCCCAGCCGCTTGATCGGCCGCTCGGCGGCGCCGAAGACCCGCACCTCGGCCAGGCTGAGCTTGAGCGCGCGGGCGATCTTGCCGCGCAGCAGCTCAAGGCCCAGCGGCTCGGCCAGCTCGGCGGCGAACCCGACCTTGGCGCCTTTGAACTCGCCGAGCGGGGCGCGGATCTCGGCGCCGAGCAGCCGGGCCAGCTCGGCGTTGTTGCCGACCTCGGGGTGGGCGTCGAGCGGCAGATGCGAGGCGTAGATCGACAGATCGGCCTTGAGCGCGGTCCGCAGCCGCCGCCCGTGCATGCCAGTGACCGGCTCCAACGCGCCCCAGAACAGGCCGTGATGGACCAGGAGCAGCTGGGCGCCGCCGGCGACGGCCTGCTCGATCGCGCCCAGCGAGCTGTCGACCGCCAGCGCGATCCGCTCGACCGGCGCGCCGCCGTCGACCTGCAAGCCGTTCAGGGCGATATCGCGGAACTGCTGGTGGGCCAGGAACCCGTCGAGATAGGCCGCCAGTTCAAGAAGCTGCATAATCCTCCCCGTTTCAAGCGGCAAGCGCGTCGGCCAGCGCCTGCTCCATCGTCAAGCGTCCGCCGGCCTCGCGGGCCTGGGCGAGCTCCGCCGCCGGGCATGAGGCGCGCAGGCCGTCCTCCAGCGCCGCGCGGCGCCGGGCCGCGAGGCCGGACTCAGCCACGCCCGCATG
>DASWWB010000084.1:0-1635 GCA_036406115.1 Herpetosiphonaceae bacterium | reverse complement strand
GAGCGCGCCCAGGAGCTGGCCGGCGCCGGGGCCGCCGAGGCGGCGGCGCTGCTCGGCAACGGCGGCCAGGTCGCGGCCTGGGACACGGTGCCGTTCGCGCTGTGGTGCGCCGGCGGCTGGCTCGGCAGGTACGAGGAGGCGATCTGGCAGGCGCTGGCGGGCCTGGGCGACACCGACACGGTCGGCGCGATCGTCGGCGGGATTGTCGCGCTCTCCGGCGGCGCCGGGATCCCGGCGGCATGGCTGGCGGCCCGCGAGCCGCTGCCAGCCGATCTCCCCGCCGCTTGAGCAGGCGACCTCAGGCTCAGGCAGCGCTGCTTCGCTACCCGGGCTGGGCGGCGGGCGCGGCCTCGGCCTTGGCCTTCAGCAGCGACGGTCCGCCGGCGATCAGCCAAGCAGCCAGGATGTGGCCGGCCAGGATCCAGGGCAGCGTGGCGCTGTTGATGGGGCCTTGCAGCACGCCGGCTAGGCCCAGCCCGACCAGCGACCAGCGGCTGCGGGTCGGCGTGATCGCCGGCAGCAGGGCGACGATGCCGTAGAAGCTGGTATGCGGAAAGAGGGCGGCGGTCAGCCACCAGTGCCACTCGCCGCGCCGGCTGCGATACCAGAGCCAGCCGGCCAGCGCCAGCAGCAGCACGCTGAAGCCTTGCCATGCCGCCCGGTAGAGCAGCCGCTCCTGGTAGTCAGCCAGGCTCCTGAGCCAATCGCCCCAGATGCCCGGATCGCGCAGCGTCGCCGGCAGCGCCAGCAGCGCGGTGCCAAGGAGGATGCCGCCGACGAGCCGCCAGCGGTCGGGCGCGCGCCGGTCCTGCCAGAGCAGCCAGAGCGTCGGCAGCAGCACCACCTGGAACTTGGTCAGCGCCAGCGCGATCGCCAAGCCCCAGAGCCAGCCGCGCCGGGGCGCCCGCAGCGCCGCCCACAGAATCAACACCATCATCAGGCTGCTCTGGCCCTCGACCAGATGCAGGACCATCGGCGCCCAGGCCAGCAGCAGCAGCTGTTGCGGCTGATCGTCTTTGATCAGCCGCCACCACAGCCCCAGCTGGAGCGCCGTCCAGACATAGAAGCCCAGCACGCCGAGCGGGACGAACAGCGTCAGCCAGGGCAGGGCCGTCGGCGGATAGGCGAAAGAGCCGGCCTCTAAGTCCCCCGGGAGCGCGCCGTAGGGATTGCCCCCGCGCAGCCAGGCCTCGGTGCCGGCCATGAAAATCCGCCAATCGAACTGGTAGAGTTCTGCAAGCTTGTCGAACATCGAGCCTCGCAATCGTCTGCTGGGTGCGGTCCGCCATTCTACCATAGCGGGCCGTGGGCCCAAGGTGGGAGGCCGGCGGCGAAAAAGTTAAGGTATCATGGATGGGCCTTGCCTTGCCATGGAGATGCCTATGTCCGCCGTCACACCCACGTTCCTGCTCACCGACATCGAGGGCAGCACGCGCCGCTGGGAGCAGGAGCCGCGCGCGATGGAGCAGGCGCTGCGCCGCCACGACGCCCTGCTGCGCGCCCTGATCGACGACGGCGGCGGCGAGGTGCTGGAAACCGTCGGCGACGCCTTCCAAGCGGCGTTCCCCGAGCCGGCGGCGGCGCTGGCGGCGGCGCTTGAGATCCAGCGCGCCCTGGCCGCCGAGCCGTGGCCGA
>DASWWB010000083.1:0-2821 GCA_036406115.1 Herpetosiphonaceae bacterium | reverse complement strand
GCGCTCGGCGGAGGGCACCTCGCGCAGCGCCGGCCGCTCCTCCCAGGTCAGGCCGCCGTTGCCGGAGCGGAACAGGCCGCTCGGCGCGGTGCCGGCGTAGATCGCGCAGGCGTCAAGCTCGCGCTCGCGCCTGCTGATCGCCAGGGCGGTCACGCTGGCGTGCGGCCGGCCCGCCGCCTGCTGCCAGGTCGCGCCGGCGTCCTCGCTGCGCCACAGGCCGCCGCCGGCGGTCCCGCAATAGACCCGCTCGGGCGCGAACGGATCCACCGCCACGCAGCGGCAGTCCTGGTCGGCCAGCGCCAGCCGGCCCTCCCAGCGCTCGCCGCTTCCGTCCGCCACCGCGATCCCCCGCCTGGTTGTCAGATATAAGCGCGGCACCTTGCTCCTCCGTGCAGATTGTTGGGGGAATTATAGGCCATATCGGGGGCGGTATTAGCTGTCAGCTGTCAGGGCCGGCGCCGTGGGCAGGCGCTGTCGCTTGACGCCATCCGGCATCGAGTGAATCGCCCGGCCGTCGCTGCTAGCGCCCCACATGCGCGGCGCCGCTTAGCCCCATCCAATCGCTGGGAGAATCGCCCTGATAGCTGACAGCTGACAGCTGATAGCTAATGCCTCCCCGCCAAGCTTGCCCCCGCCCCCGGCGCTGCGCTATAATCCCCGCTACGTCGCGCTCGTATCCCTCCCTCCCCACCGGTTCTTCTTTCCGCACCCGCCTCCCGGCGGGACCAATGCCTAGCTCCAAAGGAGAAGCAGCATGAAAGAGTACGGCCCGGAAAAGATCCACACGATCGGCCTCTTTGGACACGGCGGCTCGGGCAAGACGACCCTCGCGGAGGCGCTGTTGTTCGCCAGCAAGGGCTCGAACCGCCTGGGCCGCATCGAAGACGGCACCACGGTCAGCGACTACGACCCCGACGAGCACAAGCGCCGCATGTCAGTCAACCTCTCGCTCATCCCGCTGGAGTACCACGAGAACAAGTTCAACTTCATCGATGTGCCGGGCTACGCCGATTTCCGCGGCGAGGCGGCGGCGGCGCTGCGGGTGATCGACGGGATGGTGCTGGTGCTGGACGCCGCCGGCGGCGTCGAGGTCGGCGCCGAGCTGCTCTGGCAGATGGCCCGCGAGGCCAACATCCCGCGGATCGTGTTCGTCAACAAGATGGATCGGGAGAACGCGAGTTTCGACGAGACGCTGCGCCAGGCCCAGGCGATGCTCAGCGAGGCGGTGACGCCGATGCACCTGCCGATCGGCGCCGCCCGCGATTTCCGCGGCATCGTGTCGCTGCGCCGCCAGCGCGCCTGGCTCCATCACTCCGGCAAGGACGGCGCCTATGAGGACGCCGATATCCCCGCCGAGCTGTACGACCAGGCCATGACGATGCGCGACGCCCTGATCGAGAAGATCGCCGTCACCAACGATAATCTGGTCGAAAAGTATCTCGACGGCGGCGCCGACGCGCTCTCGATCGACGAACTGCGGGCCGGCCTGCGCTCCGGCATCGCCAACGGCTCGATCGTGCCCATGTTCGTCGGCTCGGCCACCACGCTCTCCGGCGTCGCCCAGCTGCTCGACGGCATCCTCGACTCGATCCCCTCCGCTGCCCGCCGCGTCACCACCGCTACCGATCTCCTCAACGGCGAGGAGTTCCTGCTCGAAACCCGCCCCGACGAGCCGCTGGCGGCCCTGGTCTTCAAGACGCTGGCCGATCAGTATGTCGGCCGCCAGAGCTATCTGCGGGTTTTCGGCGGCGAGCTGCACTCCAACTCGACGGTCCGCAACGCGCGCACCGGCCGCGAGGAGCGCATCGGCCAGCTCTACATGGTCCGCGGCAAGGAGCAGGTCGCGGTGGCCAAGATCGGCCCCGGCGATGTCGGCGCGGTGACTAAGCTGGCCGAGACGATCAGCGGCGACACGCTCTCGGGGCTCGACCGGCCGCTCAGCCTGCGCGGGATCAGTTTCCCCAAGCCGTCGTTCACCGGCACGATCACCCCCCACGCCAAGCACGATCTCGACAAGCTCGGCACCGCCCTGCACCGGGTGGTCGAGGAAGATCCGACGCTCCGGATCAGCCGCGACCCCCAGACCGGCGAGACGCTGCTGGCCGGCCTCGGCGAAAGCCACCTCACGATTATCGCCGACCGCATGAAGCGCAAATTCGATGTCCAGGTCGATGTCGGCACGCCCCGCGTGCCCTACCGCGAGTGCGTGCGCGCCAGCGCCACCGCGACCTACCGCCATAAAAAGCAGACCGGCGGCGCCGGCCAGTTCGCCGAGGTGTCGCTGCGGGTCGAGCCGCTGCCGCCCGACGCCGGGCGCGAGGACGCGCTGGAGTTTGTCAGCGAGATTGTCGGCGGCGTGGTCTCGCGCGGCTTCTGGCCGGCGATCGAGAAGGGCGTCCGCGAGGCCATGGCCCAGGGCGTGGTCTCCGGCAACCCGCTCGTCGATGTCAAGGTCGCGATCTTCGACGGCAAGGAGCATCCGGTCGACAGCAAGGAGATCGCCTTCAAGACCGCCGGCAAGATGGCGTTCCGCGAGGCGGTGCGCAAGGCCAACGCCGCCGTGATGGAGCCGATCTACGAGCTGCATATCAATGTGCCCGATGAGTACGTGGGCGATGTGCTGAGCGATCTCAACGGCTCCAAGCGCGGCCGGGTCAGCGGCATGGAGCAGGTTGGCAGCGGGCGCACGGTGGTGACGGCCAATGTGCCGCTCGCCGAGTGCCAGCGCTACGCTACCGATCTGCGCTCCATGACCCAGGGCCGCGGCGATTTCACGATGCAGTTCAATCACTACGAGGAGATGCCGGCCCACCTGGCCCAG
>DASWWB010000082.1:0-2663 GCA_036406115.1 Herpetosiphonaceae bacterium | reverse complement strand
TGGCGCGCTGGCGGGGGCCGCGCCGGCGGGCGTCGGGGTGGGGGCGGGCGTGGGCGACGCTTCGGGCGTGGCAGTCGGGGTCGTGGTCAGGGTTTTGCTGGGGCGGGCGGGCGTCGGGGTCGCGGCCAGGGCGGCCGGCCCCGGCAGCAGCAGCAAACTTATCACAATGGCCATGATCGGCCGGCGGTTGCGCATTGGTTTCTCCTCCATAACGCATTAACCGTAGCCGAAACACCAGCCCTGATTCGAACAAATGTGTGAACGAACTGTGACCAAAAGCGGCCGCGAGCAACCGCCATGACGGCGATTGCCCGCGGCCGCATTCTTGCCAAGCCTCCAACGACAGCCTATAATAATTTCACGCCGCTTAGCCGATCAGGGAAAGGACCCGCCTATGCCACGCCGCATTTTGATTGTGGAGGACGATACCTCCATCGCCCAAACGCTGACCCTGGCGCTGCGCTCGATCCCCGACGTGCAAATCGAGCGCGCCTACGACGGCGAGGCGGCCCTGGCGCTCTGGAACACCTCCCCCGCCCATATCGTCGTCACCGACAATCATATGCGCGAGATGTCAGGCCTTGAGCTGACCCGCCACCTGCGCCGCTCCGGCGCCAGGGAGCCCATCCTCATGATCACGGCCTACGACTCGGTCGCGCTCCAGCGCGAGGCCCGCGAGGCCGGCGTGACCCAGCTCATCGCCAAGCCCTTTTTCATCGATGAATTAATCGACCAGGTCGCCCTGCTGCTGCCGGACTCCCAGGTCACGGCCTAGCGGCTCAGCCGCCGTCCTCCTCGTCGCTCAGCGCCGGCGTCCTGGCGATCAGCACCTTGTCGACGCGCCGCCCGTCCATATCGACCACCTCGAAGATCGTGTCGTCGATCCGCACGGTGTCGCCGACGCGCGGGATGCGACTGAGCTGGGCCATCACCAGGCCGGCCAGCGTCGTGTAGTTGCCCTCGTGGACGGCCGGCGGCTCCGGCAGGCCCAGCCGGTCGCGGACCTTGTCGTAGGGCTCCATGGCGTCGACCAGCCAGCTGCCGTCGGCGCGCTGGGTGTAGGGCGGCTCCTCGCCCTGGTCGTACTCGTCGCGAATCTCCCCGACCAGCTCCTCCAGCAGATCTTCCATCGTCACGACGCCGGCCACCTGGCCGTATTCGTCGATCACGATCCCCAGATGGGCGCCCTGGCGGCGGAATGTCGCCAGCATATCGTCGACATGCTGGCTGTCCAGCACGAAGGTCGGCGGGCGCAGATACTCCATCACGCTCTCCCGCGGGTCGGCCTCGGTCAGGCGGCGCATGCAATCCTTGGCGTGCAGCACGCCGACGATGTGGTCGAGCGAGCCCTGGTAGAGCGGGAGCCGCGAGTAGCCGCTTTCGACGAAGGCCAGGGCGATCTCGGGCCAGGGCGTGTCGACCGGCAGCGCCGTCATCTCGGTGCGCGAGGTCATCACGCTGCGGACCGGCCGGTCGGTGAACTGGAAGACCCGCTTGATCAGCTGGGCCTCGCCGGCCTCGACCGAGCCGCTGGTCGTCGCCTCGCGGATCATAAAGGTGATGTCTTCCTCGGTGACTTCGGCTTGGGCGGCGCGGCCCTGGCCGAGCAGCCGCAGCACCAGGCTGACCGTGCCGGTGAGCAGCGCCACCAGCGGGCGGGCGGCGACCGCCAGGCCGCCCATGATCGGCGCGCTGATCGTCGCCAGCCGCTCGGCGTGCTGGAGCGCCAGCCGCTTGGGCACCAGCTCGCCCAAAATCAGCGAGAGATAGGTCAGGCCGGCGACCACGAGGCCCAGCGCCAGCGGCTCGGCGTAATTCGCCACCGCCGGCACTTGCTTGAACCATGCGGCCAGGATGTCGCCGATCCGCGCGCCGCCGAAGGCCGCCGAAAAGGTGCCGATCAGCGAAATGCCGACCTGGACCGTCGCCAGGAAGCGATCGGGCTGGTCGGCCAGCGCCAGCGCCTTGGCGGCGCCGCGGCTGCCCTCCGCCGCCTGCTGCTCCAGCCGGCTGCGCCGGGCCGAGACAATCGCGATTTCGGAGCCTGAGAAAAACCCGTTGGCCAAGGTGAGAATCAACACGATCAATAGTTCGCCGCCTAGTTCGCCCATCTGGCTGATCGACCTCCCGCGGGAAGATGCGCCGCGTCACGCCGCCGAATCAGCGCGCGCCGCCGGGCTATCGTGACAGCCGGCGGCGCTCAGCGCGCAGATTTCGACACCCTAAGCATAACATGGCTTTGGCGGGCGGCCCCGCCGCGGCCTAGGCGCCGCCGAGCTTGGCGACCAGATCGACGTACTGCTGGCGGGCGTCGTCTTGGCCCGTGCCCTTGAGCTTGGCCCAGGCGTCGTACTTGGCCCTGCCGACCAGATCGAGCATGCCCGGGCGCTTGCCGCCGGCGTCGCCGCTGCTGGCCTGCTTGTAGAGCGCGTAGAGCTGGAGCAGCGTGTCGTTGTCGGGGCGGTTTTTGAGCTGCTGGGCGGCGGCGGCGGCGGCTTCGAACTCGGCTTGCGTTGCCATGGTGACTCCTTTCACTGCGAATAGCCTATCTTACCCGCGCCGGGCGGCAGGCGGCAAACGGGACCTCGGCGCGGCGCGGCGCCCTGCTGGTTTTGGCCGCGCTGCGTATGGATATGTGATTGAGAACTATGAGACAAGGGAGA
>DASWWB010000081.1:0-4332 GCA_036406115.1 Herpetosiphonaceae bacterium | reverse complement strand
CGCTGGTCTGCGCGGTCGCGCTGGGCGCCGGCGCGGCGGTTTCGCTGGCGGTGGGCGTGGCCGGCGCGGCGGTGGCGGGCGTCATGGTCTGCTGGGTCTGGTCGGCCGAGATCTGATCGTGGTTCGGCGTGGGCGCGATGTTCCAGATCCCCCAGCCGATCAGCAGCAGCATGAGGCCGGCGGCCGCCGGCATGGCGAAGCGGCGCATCCCGGTCAGGCGCGGCAGGCGCGGCACGAGGACCGTCGCGGCGCTGGCGGTGAGGTCGGCGGGCGGCGCCGGCGCATCGGCGATCACCATCGGCGGCGGCAGGCTCGGCGCGGCCTTGCGCTGCTCAAGCGCCGCGAAAATCCGCGAGCGCAGGTCGATCCCGTCGGGAACGGCCTCGGCGGCGATTTCTTCAAGAGCGCGGGTGAGATGTTGTTTATTCATCAGGCTATCCTTTTCGTGGTCAGGCTTCCTGCTTCCAGAAGAGCCGGAGGTGTTCCTGGAGCCGGGTGCGCGCCACATGCAGCCGCGATTTCACCGTGCCCGACGGGATTGAAAATTTATCAGCCATTTCCGCCTCGCTGCGCCCCAGGTAGTAGCGCTCCACGATCATGGCGCGCTGCTGGGGCGGAAGCTGCTGCAACGCGGCCCAGACGGCCTCGCGCAGCTCGGATTGCTCTGCCAGCGACTCCGGGCCGTCGCCTCCGTCCGCCAACGCCGCCAGGCTGAACGGCTCGCCCTCGTTTGGATTGAACGGGACGTGCCGCGAGCTGCGCGTGGCGCTGCGCACTGCGTCGTTGACGATGCTGCGCAAAAACCATCCTTCGAAAGACTGGTTGGAGCGGAGCTGGCCGATCCGCTCGTAGACCCGGATAAACGCTGACTGGACAATGTCTTCTGCTTGCGCGCGGTCGTGGGTGATCAGATAAGCGGTGCGCACAGCTTTGGCCTGGTAACGCTGGATTAGGACGTCCAGGCCATTGATGTTGCCTTGCTTAAGTTGATCGATGGCTGCTTCATCGTTCATCGAGTACCTGCTTTGGATCCAAGAAGGCTGCTGTGATTCAGATACATGCTCGTTCCCTGGGGTTCAGGCCGTTTTCGGCCGCTAAGATTAACCGTTGATGAGAAGTCGCCCCGAATTGTGACGGCTGGCATTCGGGCGGCGCTATGCTATTATTGCCCCGACCCATCCCATCCGTAGGCAAGGAGGCTCCCGATGACTGATCTTCCGCTGCGCCGCCTGGTGCTGTACAAACATGGCGTCGGCTATTTCGAGCGCCGCGGCAGCGTCGAGGGCACGACGCTGGCCCTGCCGTTCAGCCGCGAGGCGATGGACGACGTGCTCAAAAGCCTGGTCGTCCTTGAGCTTGGCGAGGGCCGCGTGCGCGGGATCGACTACGAGCGCCCCGAGTCCTGGAGCGGCCGGCGGATCGAGCTGGGCCATGGCCAGTCGCTCAGAGATCTGTTCCGCGAGCTGCGCGGCCGGCGCGTGCGGGTCTCGCTCAAGGACGAGGTGACCGCCGACGGGCTGGTGCTGGGCATCGAGGAGGCGTTCGCGCAGGATGGGCTGGCCGGAACCCTGGTCTCGATCTTCCGCCCCGACGTGCGCCAGATCGCCATCTACAAGCTGGGCGACATCCGCGGCGTGCAGCTGCTCGACGCGGCCGCCGACGAGATCGCCTTCGCCCTGCGCTCGGGCGTCGAGTCCGGCCAGGACCGCGCCGCCACCATCCAGCTCGATCCGGGCAAGCATGAGCTGCTGGTCGCCTACCTGGCCCCGGCGCCCTCCTGGCGCGTCAGCTACCGGCTGCTGATCGAGGTGGAGGAGGAGGGGCCGCCGACGGTGCTGCTCCAGGGCTGGGGCCTGTTCGACAATGTGCTGAACGAGGACCTGAGCGACGTGCGCCTGAGCCTGGTCGCCGGCCGGCCGGTCTCGTTCCGCTACCAGCTCTACGAACCCAACCAGCCGGTCCGCCCCATGATCCGCGACGAAGCGCCGCCGCCGGTGCTGCCCGCGCCCAAGCCCGCCCCCAGGATGATGCGCAAGGGCGGCGGCGGCGCGATGGAGGAGGCGGAGCCCTTGGCGTTGGCGTTTTCGATGGATGATCTGGCGCTCGACGCCGATGAGATCGCCGCGTTCGGCGGCGCCGACATGGACGCCATCGCCCAGGCCGGCGCCAGCGCCGCCGAGGGGGCCGCCCAGGGCGCGCTGTTCCGCTACGACGTGCGCGAGCCGGTCAGCGTCGGCCGCGGCCGCTCGGCGCTGGTGCCGCTGCTCAACCTGCGCACCCACTGCCGGCGCGACCTGCTCTACCGCGGCCGGGTCGGCGAGCGCCACCCCATGGCGACGGTGCGCTTCGACAACTCCAGCGGCCTGGCCCTGGAGCGCGGCCCCGCCACGGTGATCGAGCAGCGCTCCTACGGCGGCGAGGCGGTGATCGACTGGACCGCCGACGGCGGCGAGGTCCGCGTCCGCTACGCCCTGGCCCTGGAGGTCACGGTGCGCGAGGATGTTTCGACCGAACAGCGGCTGCGCCGGCTGCGCCTCGGCCGCGACGCG
The DNA here is from genome assembly GCA_036406115.1 of Herpetosiphonaceae bacterium. Taxonomy (GTDB): domain Bacteria; phylum Chloroflexota; class Chloroflexia; order Chloroflexales; family Herpetosiphonaceae; genus DASWWB01. Next base: position 1,783 of record DASWWB010000081.1, on the reverse strand, counting down.
CTCATCCACGAGCTTGAGGAGTCGCTGACGACGATCTACACCGCCCGCAACACCGGCGGCGAGGACCGGGTGGTGGTGATCGAGCATCCGCGCCGCCACCCCTACGAGCTGTTCGAGACCGCCCAGCCCGAGGAGCTGCGCTCCGATCTGGCCACCTGGTCGCTGCCAGTCTCGGCCCGCGGCGAGTCCGCCCTGCGGGTCCGCGAGCGGCGGCTGGTCGAGCGCCGCGAGTCGCTGCGCTCGCTGACGCTGGAGCAGCTGCGCCGCTACCTGCACGACCGCATGCTCGACCAAACCACGGTCGCCGAGCTGCGCGATGTGCTGGCGCTCTACGCCCGGCTCGACGCGATCACCCAGGAGCTGGTCCAGGTCGAGGCCCGGCGCAAAAAGCTCTATGATCAGCAGACGCAAATCCGCGGCAACCTCAATGTGCTCAAGGGCGAGGGCGAAGAGGGCGAGCTGCGCACCCGCTACATCGCCGCGCTCGGCCAGGCCGAGGACCGGCTGGCGGCCCTGGCTGAGGAGGAAACCGCCCTGCGCCAGGAGGAGGAGGAGCGCCGCGAGGAGCTGGCCCGTCTGCTGCGCGCGTTTGGGGAGCCCCGGTCGCACTGACATCGCTGACGCACATCACTCACCGAGGAGGCTGGCATGACCACGATCCCATCCGCAGCGCCGACGGAGGCCGCCGCCTGGTGGCACCGTTACGCCAGCCTGCGCATCAAAACCCTCTCGCTGATCGCCGCGACGGTGCTCGGCCTGCTCCTGCTGCTCTACATCCCGCTCCGCCGCGAACTCGGGGCCAGCTTCGGCGAGCTGGAGGCCGAGACGATGCGGGCCAATGTGGCGCGGGCCGTCAGCGCCCTCAACGATGAGCTGGCCTCGCTCAACGGCACTGCGGGCGACTACGCCACCTGGGACGACACCTATCAGTTTGCCGCCGACGGCAACCAGGAATATGTCGCGGTCAATGTGGCCGACAATGCGCTCGCCAACAGCAGGATCAGCCTGTTCCTGGTCTATGACGCCGAGCGCCGCCTGGTCCTTGGCAAGGGCGTGAACCTGGCGACCGGCCAGCCGCGCGATGTCCCCGCTGTCTTCGGCCAGGCGCCGCCCGAGCGCTTGTTCGCGCTGCCCGCAACCACCAGCGCTGTTACCGGCCTGCTTGTGCTGGACAGCGAGGCTTTTTTGCTGGCCGCCCGGCCGATCATCACCTCGGATGGCGAGGGGCCGAGCCGCGGCACCCTGGTGATGGGCCGCGAGGTCAGCGACGGGCTGATCCAGCGCCTGGCTGGCACGACCTATCTGGCGGTCGCGCTGCTGCGCGCCGATGACCCGGCCGTTCCTGGCGAGCTGCGCGAGGCCATCCGGTCCGGCGCGGCGCCGGTCATCCAGCCGCTCGACGGGCGGCGGATCGCCGGCTACCAGGGGCTCGCCGACCTGGGCGGGGCCACCGGCCTGGTGGCGCGGGTCGAGATCGAGCGCGAGATCTACGCCCGCGGCCAGGCCAGCATCCGCTCGCTGACCCTGGCGATGCTGCTGGGCGGCCTGGTCCTCGGCCTGGCGATGATGCTGCTGATCGAGCGGACCGTCCTGTGGCGGCTGGTCCAGCTCGACGGCGCCGTGGGCTTGATCCGCGCCGAGCAGAGCCTGGCGGCCCGCGTGCCGGTCCGCGGCCACGACGAGCTTGCAGGGCTCAGCCGCTCGATCAATCTGCTGCTGGACGGCGTCGAGCAGGCCCGGCAGCATCAGCTCGACGCCGAGACGGCCCGCCAGGAGCTTCAAG
>DASWWB010000080.1:0-6150 GCA_036406115.1 Herpetosiphonaceae bacterium | reverse complement strand
CTCGACGCGAACGAGCGGCCGGCGGGCTAGGCGGCCGAGCCGCCGGCCCCGCCCTCCGGCGGCGGCCCGAAGCCGCGCCACGGATCGTTGAGATAAACCGATAGCTCGTCCAGCAGGCCGCGGCGAATCGCATACAGTTTGGGCGGCGAGACATGCAACTCGTCGGCGTGGCGGAGCATGCTGGCCCGGGGGTCGGATACCAGCCGCTCCAGCAGCAGCCGGCTGTTGGAGCGCAGGGGCAGCGTGAGCAGCTGGCTGAAGAAGGCGGCCAGCCCGCCGCGGTGCTGGATGAGCACCAGCAAGGCCTGATTGGCGGCGAGCGCCGCCTCGGGATGGCGCAGCAACTGCGCGATCAGAGCGGGGGTCCAGGACAGCATGGCGATTCCTCGGCAACGTGGGCTGATCCAATTGTAGCCGAAGATCGCGCGCAGCAAAAGGCCGCCGCGCGACGTCGCGCGGCGGCCTTTCGAGGGCCGGCGCTTAGTTGAGGCCGTTCTCGATCTGGTCGAACTTCGAGGAGACGGTTTTGCCGAGCATGCTCAGCACGCCGATGACCACGATCGCGATCAACGCCAGGATCAGCGCGTACTCGACCAGCCCCTGGCCCGCTTCGCGGGTAAAAAAGGTTCGCAGCATTAGATGTTCCTCATTCCACAAGCACTTCGATCTGGGAGTAGCATACCGCCCGCCGCTGATCTGGCAGCTTACGAAACGGCGGCATGCGCCGGATTGCCAATCACCCGGCCTTGCGCTATGATGCCGGCATGCACCCGCGCGACGGGCCAACCGCGAGTTCGTTCGCCCTTCCACAGGAGAATCAGCCATGGCGAAGATTATCTCCATCCACTCATTCCGCGGCGGCACTGGCAAATCCAACACCACCGCCAATGTCTCGACGATTCTGGCGGGCCGGGGCCTGCGCGTCGGCGTGATCGACACCGACATCCAATCGCCCGGCATCCATGTGCTGTTCGGGCTGAACGAAGAGGAGATGCGGCACTCGCTCAATGATTATCTGTGGGGCAAATGCGAAATCCACCAGGCCGCCCACGATGTCACCGGCCACCTCGAGCCGCCGGTGTCGGGCAAGGTCTTTCTCATCCCCTCCAGCATCAAGGCCGGCGAGATCGCCCGCGTGCTGCGCGAGGGCTACGATGTCGGCCTGCTCAACGACGGCTTCCACAAGCTCATCCAGGAGCTGCAGCTTGACGTGCTGATGATCGACACCCACCCCGGCCTGAACGAGGAGACGCTGCTCTCGATCGCGATCTCCGACGCGCTGATCATTATCCTGCGCCCCGACAGCCAGGACTACCAGGGCACCGGCGTCACCGTCGACGTGGCGCGCAAGCTCGATGTGCCGCGGCTGCTGCTGCTGGCCAACAAGGTGCCCCAGGCCTTCAAGCCCGCCGATGTCAAGGCGCGGATCGAGCAGACCTACCGCTGCGAGGTCGCCGGCGTGCTGCCCCACTCCGATGAGATGATGACGCTCGCCAGCTCCGGCGTGTTCGTGCTCAAGCACCCCGACCATCCGATCACCGCCTCGCTCAAACAGGTCGCCGACCGCCTGATGATGTAGGGCGCGCCAGCCGCCAAGGAACTCGCATGTCGAAAATCATCGCCATCCACTCGTTCCGTCAGGGCACTGGCAAATCGACGCTCGCCGCCAATCTGGCGACGATCATGGCCTTGCGCGGCCAGCGCGTCGGGCTGATCGACGGCGACATCCCCTCGCCCGCCCTGCACCTGCTGTTCGGCGTGGCCGAGGCCGAGCTGGATTTCTCGCTCAATGATTATCTGTGGGGGCGCTGCGAAATCCGCCAGACCGCCCACGATCTGAGCGAGCGGCTGGGCCGCCAGCTCGACGGCCGGCTGTTCCTGATCCCGTCGCGGATCAAGCCCGAGGAGATCGGCTACGACATCGGCTTGCTCAGCGACAGCTTCGAGCGGCTGGTCGAGGATCTCCAGCTCGATGCGCTGCTGGTGGACACCCACGCCGGCCTCAACGACACGACCCTGCCGTCGCTGGCGATCTCCGACATCCACGTCATCGTGCTGCGGCCCGACGAGCAGGATTTCCAGGGCACCGCGGTGACGCTGGACGTGGCCGAGCGGCTGGATGTGCCGCGGCTGCTGCTGATTGTCAACATGGTGCCGCCTAGCTTCAAGCTGGCCGATGTCGCCGACCAAGTGGCGGCGGCCTACCGCCACGACGTGATCGCGGTCTTGCCGCGCGCCGACCACCTCCAGGCGCTCGGCAGCGCCCGGGTCTTCGCCCTGGCCTACCCCGACGATCCGATCACCCAGCGCCTCGGCCGCACCGCCGCCCAGTTGCTGGCATGAGCCGCCGGCCGCCGCTGTTTCCATCCGCCCGCCGCCAGACCAAGCGTATGAGGTTCGCATGAGTCCCACGGAGCTTCGCCAAGGACGGGTTATTTTTATCGGGCTGCGGCTCAAGCTGCTGCTGGTCTTTTCGCTGCTGTTCATGACCACCTTGGGGCTGGTGTCGTGGTGGTTCTACAACTTCGCCACCAACCTGGCGATGGACAATATCCGCCGCGATCTGATCTCGACCGCCGCCGCCGCCGCCGCCGCCATCGACGGCGACGCCCACGCCGCCCTCCTCAACGGCGGCGCCCTCGACGACGCCAACTACCGCGCCATCAGCGAGCAGCTGCGGGAGGTCAAGCGCACCAATCCCAAAGCCTCCGGCATGTACACCTACTACGCCCTGCCCGGCGAGACCGACCGGGTCCATTTCCTGGTCAGCGCGGCGCTGGGGCCGGGCGAGCAGCCGAATCCTGTCGACGTGCAGCTGGCCAACCAGCGGTCGGACGGCTGCGTGGTCCAGGCCGGGGAGCGCCCGGCGCTGGGCGCGCCCTACGCCACCGCCGACGGCATGACGCCGGCCATGCTCCAGGGCCTCAGCGAGCCGAGCGCGGATCCCGACGCCACGCCCGACCAGTGGGGGCGCTGGATTTCGGGCTTCGCGCCGATCGTCGACTCGCGCGGCGCGATCGTCGGCGCGGTCGGCGTCGATATGTGCGCCGCCGACGTGGACCGGGTCCAGGACAGCGTCCGCGGCACGCTGTTCCCGGTCTTCACCCTGGTCTTCCTGCTGCTCGGAATCGCGATTTTCATCCTGGCGGACCGCGTCACCAGGCCGATTGTCTCGCTGACCAGCGCCGCCGACAAGATCGGCCAGGGCGACTACGAGCAGAGCCTGGCGCGGCTGCACACCGGCAGGGTGCGCGACGAGGTCGAGACGCTGGCCCATGTCTTCGAGCTGATGATCGACAAGGTCCGCTCGCGCGAGGAGCGGCTCAAGCAACAGGTGGCGGAGCTGCAAATCATCGTCGACGAGGGCAAGCGCAAGCAGCAGGTCGACGAGATCGTCGACAGCCAGTTTTTCCGCGAGCTGCAAGAGAAGGCCCGCCGGGCGCGGGCGCGGCGCGGCGGCGAGGGCGGGGGGGAGACGGAAGGCACGTAGCACGACGTTCAAGGAGCGAGCCATGGCGATCTACGCCGTCAACGACCAACAAATCCACGTTTGGGAGGAAGGGCCCGCCGACCGGCCGGTCGCGCTGCTGATCCATGGCTGGTCCAGCTCATGGTACGCGCTGTCGCCGCTGCTGCCGCTGCTGAAGGAGCGCCACCGCTGCCTGGCGGTCGATCTGCCCGGCTACGGCCAGTCGCCGCCGGGCAAGGAGCGGGCGACGATCGCCGGCTACGCCGATCTGCTGGCCGGGCTGATCCGCCAGGTCACTGACCGGCCGGTCGTGCTGATCGGCCACTCGATGGGCGGCATGATCAGCCTGACCCTGACCCTGCGCCACCCGGATCTGGTCGAGCGCATGGTGCTGCTCTGCCCCACGATCAGCGGCCATCTCTCGATGTTCATCAATCTGTTCGTCTCACCGATCACGGTGCTGGAGCGCTTCCGCATCGCCAACGCGATCGTGGCCTTCATGGAGCGCCAGCTGCTCGGGGTGACCGACCGGCTGATGCGGCCGGCGTCGTTTGCCGAGCGCACCGGCATCACCCAGGCCGACTACCGGCGCATCCGCACCGACGCCCGCCGCCCGGGCCAGGGCCGGGTCCGCGCCGAGTGCTACTGGGCGATGCGCGAGGGCGATCTGCGCGGCAAGCTCAAGGTGCTCAAAACGCCGTCGCTGGTGCTGTGGGGCATGGAGGACAACACCGTGCCGCTGCGCGACGCCAGCGTGGTCGTCGACGAGTGGCCCGACGCCGAGCTGCGGGTCATCCCCAAAGCCGGCCACTGGCCGCAGTTCGAGACGCCCGATGTCACGCTGCGCTACATCCGCGGCTTCCTCAGCACCCCGATGAAACTCCTCAAGATCCAGTTCTAGCCCGCTCGCCGCCAGCCGCCCGCCGGGAGGCGGCGGCCAGCCAATGATACGATAGCCCGTAGTACGATCTAGCTTAGGCCGATTCTGCGGCGCCCGGCGCCGGCAAGGGAGGCAGGAATGAACACCGAGGATCCCGCCGGCCGGCCGGCGGATGGGATTGACCCGCTTGAGATCGACGACCTCCCGCCAGCGCAGCGCGCGATCGCCCGGCTGCTGCTGCGGCGGGGCGAGCTGGGCGAGCACACGCTCCGCCAGCTCGCCGCCGAGCTTGACGACCAGGACTTCGACGCCGCCCTCGCGGCGCTCCAAGCCGGCGCGATCGTGCTGGAGGGGACGGGCGAGCCGCCGCTGCTTCGGCTCAATCTGCGCCGCAAAGCCCCCCGCCGCCTCAGCTCCAATCTGTGGGACGCGCTGGATTGATCCGCCGCCGGCGCTAGGCCGAGCGGATGACGCGCTGCCGGCGCGCCAGGGCGTAGGTCATGCCCAGCTGGAGGTCGGCGTGGGTCGTGATGCCGCTGAGGTCCACCCCTAGCTGGACCATCGTCTGGGCGATCTCCGGCCGGATGCCAACCACCACCACCTCGGCGCCCAGCAGCCGGACGGCCTTGGAGGCATGGACCAGGGCGTGGGCCACGCCAGTATCGACCAGCGGCACGCCGGTGATGTCGAGGATGACGACCGCCGCGTGGATGGTGCTGATGCGGTGCAGCAGCGCCTCGGTGATCTGGCCGGCGCGGTAGCTGTCGATCGCGCCGATCAGCGGCAGCACGACGATGCCCTCGTAGATCGGGATGATCGGCGTCGAGGTTTCGCGGAGCTGGGTGGCCTGCGCCAGGATCCGGCGCTCGCGCTCGGCGATCATCGCATCGGAGATGGCGATCGCGGCGTTGAAGCTGATCGCGTGGATCGCGGTGAACCAGCTCGCCCGGGCGTCGGCGTCGGCGGCGAAATGCTCGTTGAAAAAATCGTTGACCGTCTCGATGCCGATGTTGAATCCGCTCATCACATCGCTGGGCGTGGCGCCCTGCTCCACCCGCTGCTGGCTCGCCGCCAGCAGGAAGTTGGCGAAGGTCGTATCGGTGCCCTGGCGCAGATCGGCCAGCACCGCGCGGAAGGCGCCGCCGACCGCCTGCTGGAGCACGGCCGCCGGCAAGCGGCTGTAGAACGGGTGGCGGGAGCCGAGCACCCGCTCGACGGCGGTGGGGATCAGATTGTCAAGATGCTGCTCGAAAGCCTCAACAATACGCTGCATAGGGTTCGTCCTTTATCGTGGCGTGACGGGCGCCTGGGCAGGCGGCGCAGCCCCGGGCGGGCCTCACGGAAGCGAACAGAAACGGGCGCCAAGCAGATCGGCCGGGAGCGCTCCCGGCCCTTTCCCGGCGCGAACAGCAGCGGGCACAGCCGGGAGGACGGATAGGTTGTCGCCCGGCTTCATGGTCGCGGGCGGGCCTTACGGGCGGGTTTACAAAATTATAACCGAATTCGGCTGTTGCAAACAGCGCATCCGGCGCGGCTACGGCGCGGGGTCGTTGGGCGAGACGGGAGCCGGCCGGCGCGGCGCTCATCCCGCCCATCCAATCTCGCCGGCGCGGCGCCGCCGCTCAGGGCGCCCCGGCGCCGGCGGCGCTGATCGCCACGCCGCCGGGCAGCCGCCACATGTGCGTCACCGTCGTGCCGTCGGGGCCGGCGAACGGCACCGGCGCCTGGGCCGCTGGGTCCCAGATCGTGACACCGACGAAATAGGTGCCTGGCGCCAGCGTCGGCGGGATGGCCAGGTTGC
>DASWWB010000079.1:0-1577 GCA_036406115.1 Herpetosiphonaceae bacterium | reverse complement strand
CAGGGGACGATCCGCCAGTACCCCAAGGATATCTTGCTGACGCTCTGCGCCTACTTTGGCTGCGAGCTGGGCGAGCTCCTGTTTCTTGCTGAGGATGAGAGCACGCCATGAGCCATGATCCGCCCATCCTGCGCCGGCGCTACCGCAGTCTCTGGATGGGCGAGGCCGCCGCCAGCGTGGTTTTTGTTGGGCTGCTGGTGCGGGCGAGCGCGCGGCCGGCGGCCAGCTTCGGCCCGGACACCTTCGTGCCGCTCGACCCCTGGCGCTGATGAGGATGCCTGGCGGCCTAAAACGGAGCGCCGCCAGCCCGGATAGGCTGGCGGCGCCGCTGCGGATCGGGGGATGGGCTTAGCTGGTGAGCGGGAGCAGCGCGCGGAGCCGGCGGTCGCGCAGATACAGGCCGCCCCAGACCATCGCGCCCATCAGGATGGGAAACGCCAGCGAGAAGACCGGCCCTCCCATCCGCACGTGGGCCGAGACCGCGCCGCCCAAGTAGCCGGTCAGCAGGATCGCGCCAAGCACGGCGGTGCGCGGGATGGCGTAGGCCGCGACACAGACCAGCAGCACCACGCCCAGGCCGAAGGCGACCTCGGCCGGATAGCCCATCTGGACGAAGGACTCGACCACCGGCGCCGGCGCGAACAGCTTGACGATCCCGTCCATCGCCAGGAAAAGAATAGCCAGGCCGCTCAGCGCGCGGCCGCCCCACAAGGCCCAGGCTGAAGTGGAAACCGCCGGCGCGCCCAAGCCCATCGTTTGCTCGTTCTTCATACATTCCTCCTCGGTAACCCTGACTTTCGCCACCGTTTGGCTCATATGTTCTGAATAGAGTATACCAATATCACTTCAATTTGTCAAGCTTGAATTTCAAAATTGATATAATCAGATGCGAGGCTTGAATTTCTGATGAATCAGGGGTACACTTAACATATGAAACACCGAAGCTACAATCAATACTGCGGGTTGGCCTATGCGCTGGAAATCGTGGGCGAGCGCTGGACGCTGCTGATCGTGCGCGAGTTGGTCGCCGGACCGCGGCGCTTCAAGGATCTGCTGGACGGGCTGCCGGGGATCAGCACCAATCTGCTGGCTGAACGGCTCAAGCACCTGGAGCAGCAAGGGCTGATCGGCCGCCGCACCCTGCCGGCGCCGGCTGGCTCGACTGTCTACGAGCTGACGGCGCTGGGCGCGGCCCTGGAGCCGACAGTGCTGGAGCTGGGGCGCTGGGGCAGCCAGTTCGTCCCGCCCACCCCGGAGGGCGCCACCGTGCTGCGGCCCGGCTCCTACGCCCTGACCCTGAAGACCTTTTTCCGCCCCGACGAGGCGCGCGGGCTCGATGAATCCTACGCGCTGCAGATCGACGACGAGGCGCTGGACGTGCGGATCAGCGACGGCGCGGTGGCGGTGCGCCAGGGCGATCCCGCCAATCCGGCGGTGACGCTGCGAGCGTCGATGCAGGCGTACATGGGCCTGCTCCAGGGCGCGCTCGATCCGGAGCAAGCCGCCGCCGCCGGCGAGATCAGCGTCGAGGGCGATCCCGCCGCCCTGCGTCGCTTCCTGCGCTGCTGCGGCCTGCC
>DASWWB010000078.1:0-3448 GCA_036406115.1 Herpetosiphonaceae bacterium | reverse complement strand
TACTCCACGGTCACGCTTTTGGCGAGATTGCGCGGCTGGTCGACATCGGCGCCGCGGCGGACGGCCATCGCGTAGGACATCATCTGGAGCGGGACGGTGTTGAGAATCGAGGCCAGCAGCGGCGTGGTCGCCGGGACTTCGATCACGTGATGGGCCTTGGAGCGGACCAGCGTGTCGCCGGGGTTGACCAGCGCGATCACCCGGCCGCCGCGGGCGATGACCTGCTCGATGTTGGAAAGCATCTTCTCGTAGACGTGGTCCTGGGTGGCGATGCAGACCACCGGCATGCGCTCGTCGATCAGGGCGATCGGGCCGTGCTTCATCTCGCCGGCGGGGTAGCCCTCGGCGTGGATGTAGCTGATCTCCTTCATCTTGAGCGCGCCCTCCAGCGCGATCGGCGCGTTGACCCAGCGGCCGAGGTAGAGCATATCGGTGGCGTGGTGGTAGAGATCGGCCAGCTGCTCGTACTGGGCGGTCTGCTTGAGCAGGGCGTCGATCTTGCCCGGGATCTCGATCAGGGCCTGGGCGTGCTCGCGGACCTCATCCGGCGTCAGCGTGCCGCGGGCCTGGCCGATGCGCAGCGCCAGCAGGTAGGCGGCCATCAGCATGCCGGTGAAGACCTTGGTCGAGGCGACGGCGATCTCGGGGCCGGAGTGGATGTAGATCGCGCCGCCGTCGGCCAGGCGGCCGGCCTGCGAGCCGATCGCATTGATGATCGCCACGCTCTTGATGCCGTTCTCGCGGGCCTCGGCCATCGCCGCCAGCGTGTCGACGGTCTCGCCGGACTGGGTGAGGGCCAGCACCAGGCTGCCGGCGTCCATCACCGGCGTGCGGTAGCGGAACTCGGAGCCGTAGTCGACATCGACCGGCACGCGGGCCAGGGTTTCGATGAAATATTTGGCGATCAGGCAGGCGTGCCAGGCGGTGCCGCAGGCCACGGCGTAGATCCGCTTGATCTCGCGCAGCTCCTGGTCGCTCAGGGTCAGTCCCTCCAGATGGACCGCGCCGGCCTCCAGGTCGATCCTGCCGCGCAGGGTGTCAGTGGTGGTGCGGGGCTGCTCGAAAATCTCTTTTTGCATGAAGTGCTTGTAGCCGCCCTTGGCCGCCGAGACCGGATCCCAGGCCACGGTGGTGGGCGTTTTGGTGATGGGCTGGCCGTCGAGCCGCTGGTAGCGCACCGCCGCCGGGGTGACAACCGCCATCTCGCCGTCTTCGAGGAAGACCATCCGCTGCGTCTCATCGACGATCGCCGGCAGATCCGAGGCGACGAAATTCTCGCCGTCGCCCTCGCCGACCACGATGGCGCCGGCGTTGCCGAGGCGGGCGGCCAGGATCAGATCAGGCTGGGCGCGGTCCATCGCCACCACGGCGTTGCCGCCGCGCAGCATGCCGATCACCTCGGCGAAGGCGCGCTCGAAATCGCCAAGGCGCTCGGTGGCGCGGCCCATCAGCTGGGCGATGACCTCGGTGTCGGTCTGGGAGGTGAAGGCGACGCCCTCGGCCTGGAGCTGGTGCTTGAGCTCCAGGTAGTTCTCGACGATCCCGTTCTGGATCACGACAATCCTGCCGCTGGCGTCGCAGTGGGGGTGAGCGTTCTCCTCGGTGACGGCGCCGTGGGTCGCCCAGCGGGTGTGGCCGATGCCCTGGCGGCCGGTGGTCGGCTCCTCGCGCAGCCGGCGCTGGAGATTGGCCAGCTTGCCGACCGAGCGGCGCATCTGGAACTCGCCGCCGTGCAAGACGGCGATGCCTGCCGAGTCATAGCCGCGGTACTCCAAGCGCTCCAAGCCTTTGATCACAATGTCGGTCGCCTGCCGGGGGCCGACATAGCCTACGATGCCACACATATGTTTTGCTCCTTTAAAACACAAACAGCAGCATGGCCCAGCGCCGCCCGACCGGGGCTAGCGGCTGTCCATCCTGCTATCAAACTGGCCACCAAGCGTCGTTGTCGCCGCCGTCGCCGGCGGGTTTTGAAACGCTCTTGCGGGGTGTGGGCTACCCGAGAGGCATCCGCTGATTGTTCGCTGTTCTGAGCCGGCGGCCGAGCGTCCCTGGATGCGCGGCGGCGGGCAGCTACCCCGCGGCGCGACGATCCCCTGCAACGGCGTTATGGCTCATTAGCACCCGCCCTGCGGCGGGGAACCTCTACCTCGTCTCCTGCGACAGATCCGTCGCAGGCCAGGCGCTTGGTGTGGTGAGCTTGGCGAACCTCCTTTCCGATCGATTGGCCGCATCATACCGCAAATCCGCCAATCCCGCCAACCGGCCCCGCGCGGCTGGGCGGCCGCGCGGGGGGCGACGACGATGGGCAGCGCCCGGCTGGTTAGTAGGTGATCGACGTCATCCAGCCGTGCTCCATCATCGTGGCGGTGCAGCTCCAGTTCTCGGTCACCGGCTTGCCCCGCTCGCGATAGCTCGTCGAGCCGCGCACCAGGTACTTGCCGGGGCCCTGCTGCTGGACCGTGCTCCGCTCAAACGGGGCGTGGGCGATGTTCTCAGCCTCATCCATGAATTTCCCCGCCGTGGACACGCACTCGGCGTAGGCCTCTTTGGGGCTGCCCCCGCCCTTGGCCGCAGCCGGCGCCTGCGCGCCGCCCAGCTCGATCCTGCGCGGCATCAGCAGCGCGGAGCCCACGCAGAGGATCGCGATCAGCGCCAGCACCGCCGCGCCGCCCATCAGCAGCAGCCTGACGGCGCTGATGGGCAAGCGCCGGGCCGGGGCGAGCATCGGCTGGACATACGCCGCAGACTGCCAGGTCTGCTCCGCAGCCGCCGGCAGCGCGAACGACAGGGCGCCCGGGACCTCCACCGCCGAGGACGCCGCCGGCTCCGCAAGCTCAGGCGCGAGAGCGGCGAGGTAGCCGGCGGCGACCGCGCGGTTCTGGCAATCAGCCTTGTGCGAGGGATCCGTCACCGCCTCGCCCAGCAGGTGCCAGGCCGGGCCGTTCGTCGGGTCAGCGCGGACGATGTCAATCAGCAGGGCGCGCGCGACCTCGAAGTGGCCGCTGCGAAGGGCCGAACGGGCGGAAATCAAATCAAGGCTAGCATTCATCCTAAGTACCCCTTTCAAGGAGCGATGTCATCGCGCGGCCAATGCCTGCTGCGATGGGAAAGAACGCTGCTGGAGTGTGGTGCGGCGTCGTTGTCTTTCTTGGCGGTATCCTAGCAAGGGGGCGTTCCGGCCGCGTGAACAGACCGTGAAGAAGGATTGGCGATGAGGATTGACAGGCTCCGCGTGCTGGCACAAAGCCCCGCCGCCGGCCCCGAGAGCTGAAAATCGGTGAGGATTGACAGGCTCCGCGTGCTGGCACAAAGCCCCGCCGCCGGCCCTGAGAGCCGACAGCTGATAGCCGATAGCTGATAGCCGCCAGCCGGCTACGGCGTCGCCGTGGGCTCCAGGGTCGGGCTAAGCGGGATCGTCGGCGTGATGGCGGGGGTCGGCTCGCTG
>DASWWB010000077.1:0-2929 GCA_036406115.1 Herpetosiphonaceae bacterium | reverse complement strand
TGGTCACCGCCCAGATGACCACGGCGATCCAGGCCCAGGCCCACGCGGCTCCGGCCCACCAGCCCGGCGGCTCGCGCTAAATTCGTCAGCCCCGCTGCCAGGCGCCGATCGCATCTCGCGGTCGGCGCCTGGCGTTTGCGGCGGCTCCGCCCGGGCTTGGCGCCGCCCCCGGGCGCGGCGGTGTGTTGATTGACCTGCAAGGAGTTGTCCGGATGTCGCAGATGTTTCGCTGGGGACGGGTCGCGGCGCTGATCGCGCTGCTGTGGGGAGTGTGGGCGGCCGGCGCCGGGATCGCGCCAGGCGCGGCGGCGCAGCCGGCGGCCAAGGCCGAGCCGCAGCAAGCGGTGGCGCGGATCCGCGTCGAAAGCCCGGCCGAGCTGCTGCGCCTGAGCCAGCTCGGCCTTGATTTGCTGGAACATGCCGACGGCGCCGATCGCTTCGCCTTGGTCCGGCCGGACGAGCTTGACAAGCTCCGCGCCGCCGGCTTCGCGGCGAGCGTGGACGGCGAGCAGACCCGCCTGGTGCGCGAGCGCGCCGGCCAGAATACGGTCCAGGGCGGCTTCCGCACGGTCGAGGAGGGCTACGCGCTGCTCGATCAGTGGCAGGGCGCCTATCCCAACCTGGCCCAGACCTTCACCTACGGCCAGAGCTGGGATCGGCAGACCGCCGGCGGCCCGCCCGGCTACGAGCTGCGCGGCATCACCGTCACCAACAAGCTCATCCCCGGCCCCAAGCCGCCGTTCGTGCTGATCTCGGCCATCCACGCCCGCGAAATGGCGACCGCCGAGCTGACGCTGCGCTACGTCGAGTATCTGCTCTCCAACTACGGCAGCGATCCCGACGTGACCTGGCTGCTCAACGAGCATCAGGTCGTGGTGATGCCGTTCGTCAACCCCGACGGCCGCAAAGACGCCGAACGCGGCATCTACCAGCGCAAAAACAAGAACACGGTCAGCGCGCCCTGCTCCACGCAGACCAGCGGCTCGCAGCCCGGCGTCGACCTGAACCGCAACTCGCATTTCAAGTGGGGCACCGTCGATATGCCGAGCCTGCCCAAGTGCTCGCAGACCTATCCCGGCCCCACCGTGGCCTCGGAGCCCGAGGTCAGCTCGCTCGAAGCCTGGGTCAGCAAGATTTTCCGCGACCAGCGCGGGCCGAACGACAGCGATCCGGCGCCGGCCGACGCCGAGGGCCTGTTCATCACGCTGCACTCCTACGGCGATCTGGTGCTCTGGCCCTACGGCTGGGGTTCGACGGTCGCGCCGAACGACGCCGACCTGTCCGGCCTCGGGCGCAAGTTCGCCTCCTACAACAGCTACACGCCGCAGAAATCGTCGGAGCTGTACCCGACGAGCGGCGCCACTGATGATTGGACCTACGGCGACTTCGGCGTGGCTTCGTACACCTTCGAGGTCGGGCCGGACGGCGGCGGGTGCGCCGGCTTCATGCCGCCGTTCGCCTGCCTGGACGGCGAAAGCGGCGGCAATTTCTGGGGCCGCAACCGGCCGGCCTTCCTCTACGCCCACAAAGCCGCCCGCACGCCGTATCTGGTCCAGCGCGGCCCCGACACGCTCAGCGCGCAGGCCAACGGCACCGGCCCCTACCAGCTCGCGGCCACGATCAATGACACGCTCAACGGCAACCAGGCGATCAGCGCCGCCGAAGCCTATCTTGACACGCCGCCCTGGCGCGGCGGCACGCCGATCGCCCTCAGCGCCGCCGACGGCGCCTTCAACAGCCCGGCCGAAGCCGTCCAGGGCACGATCGCCTCAGTCTCCGCCGGCCGCCACCTGGTCTATCTGCGCGGCCGCGACGCCGCCGGCAACTGGGGGCCGTTCAGCGCCGCCTGGCTCAACGGGCCGACGCTCGCCTCGGGCCTGCGCGGCAAGGTGACGGCCGCCGACAACAGCCAGCCGATCGCGGGCGCGACGGTCACCGCGCTGGCCCCCGGCTATACCGCCTCGGCGGTCACCAACGCCAGCGGCGACTATGAGCTGCGCCTGCCCGCCGGCACCTACGCCCTGAGCGCCCGCCGCGAGAATCACCGGCCCGCCAACCAGGCCAGCCCGGCGGTCCAGGCCGGCCAGTTCGCCACGGCCAATCTGGCGCTGACGGAGTTCGGGCGCCTTGAGGTCCAGCCTGCGGCGCTGAGCTTCGCAGCGGCCCCGGGCGGCTCCCAGACCCGCGCGCTGACGCTGGCCAATCCCGGCGGCGAGCAGTTCGACGCCGCGGTCAGCCTGGCGCCCGCCGGCTACGGCGCGGTCGGCAGCGCCCAGCCCGGCGGCCCGGCCTACGCCTGGGCTGAGATCAATGCGACCGGCACCCGCAGCACCCTCGACGACGACGCCTGCGCCGTGGTCGCGCTGCCCCGGCCCTTCTCGTTCTATGGCGCCAGCTACTCCAGCGTCGGCGTCCACAGCAACGGCTTCCTGACCATGGGCTCGGCCAACTGCTCGCCCAGCGACGGCAACTCGCAGAACCCGCCGATCCCGACCGCCGCCACGCCCAACGCCCTGATCGCCGGGCTGTGGGATGATCTGGATCCGAGCGGCCTGACCGGCGCCAACGGCATCTTCACCCATTTCGACGCCGCGACCGGTCGTTTCATCGCCGAGTGGAGCGGCGTGCCGCACTACAGCGCCGGCGATCCCGAAACCTTCCAGATCATCCTCGACACCGCCTCCGGCACGGTGCTGGTGCAGTACAAGACGGTCGGCTTCGCCGGCTCGGCGACCGCCGGCATCGAGGACGCGGCCGGCGCCCAGGGCGTGGCCTGGTCCAACGGCGACGGGACGGTCTTCAGCGACGGGCTGGCCGTCGAGTACCGCGAGTGGAGCGCCGGCTCGTGGCTGAGCCTGTCGCCCGCCGGTCCCTACGCGCTGGCGCCGCGCGGCTCGGCGGCGCCGTCCGTGACCGCCAGCGCCGCCGG
>DASWWB010000076.1:0-2659 GCA_036406115.1 Herpetosiphonaceae bacterium | reverse complement strand
GGGGGCGCCGTCCCGCCGCTGGTAGGCGCGGACAGCATCGATGATGAACTGGGACGGTTGGGCGTCAGCGGGGCGCCGGGCCAGCTCCGCCGGGCCGGCGAGGTCGTAGATGCCGAGCATAAGCTGCATCGGGTAAGCGGGGGACTGATGGATCGTGCGCAGGTGTTTGCCGTCCACGAAAAACAGCGCGCGGTCCGGCAGCCATTCCATCGCATAGGTGTGGTGCTCGGTGACATCGATCGGCAGCTCGTCGACATAAAACTCATCGACGAGGCCTGGATCGCCCCAAGGATGCAGGCCATAGCCGACCTTGGTGCTGCCCGCCGCGCAGTGCTCGCCGCGAATCTCCATGACCGCCAGCTCGCCCGAGCGCTCGGGCTGGTCTTCGTAGCCGATCATCCACAGTGACACGACGTTGCTTGGCCCGATCAACGCCCGCGCCCGCAGCTCGATGTAGCCGTACTGCGGCGTGAACGTGCGCTGCGGCTGCTGGGCCTCGCGCACCCTGCAGGCCGGATTGAAGCGATGCTGGCCGAGCGGGCTGCCCGGCGGCCCGGCGAAGACGCCGGTCTGGATTGACGAGCAGCGGTTGTGTCCGTCGAATTCCGGGCACCAGGGCTGCTGGTCGGCGTCGATGCGCAGGTTCAGGGCGCCGCCGGCAAGGGCGTAGCGCGGCGCCGAGCGCTCGCGCGTGCTCCACTGGGGCAGATAGACTGGCAGCCAGCGCCGGGTGTCGAGCGCGGGGCCGTCGAAATCGTCGGCGAACGCCAGGTCGTAGCCGGGTTTCGCCGCGCCGTCGAAGGATTCGGGCATGGCCAGTCTCCTCAGGCGCCCTGGTCGAGCGTCAGCAGGGCGGCCCGCTGCTCCTCGGTGCAGGGCACGACCGACAGCCGGCCCTGGCGGATCAGCGGCGAATCCTGGAAGGCGGGATGGGCTTTGAGCTGAGCCAGTGTGACCGGTCGGGCCAGCCGCTCGCCGGCGGCCACGGTGACCACGACATGCTTTGGATTGTCGCCGTTGGGGTCGGGGTACGGCTCGCTCGTCACCTGGGCCAGGCCGACGGCGGCCCGCTCGTCGCCGGTGTGGTAGATCGCCGCCTCGTCGCCGGGGCGCATGGCCCGCAGGTGGATCAGGGCCGCGGCGTTGGTGACGCCGTCCCAGGCGGTGGCGCCGTCGCGCTGCAAGTCGGCGAACGCATAGTCCGAGGGTTCGGTTTTAAGGATCCAGAAAGCCATAGTTTCTCCGTGCATGGGGCGGATTGCAAACCGCGCCGCGCCCACCTGGGCGCGGCGCGGCTGACGGGCGCCGGGAGGCTTAGCTGTAGCGCTCGGCGACCTTGTTCCAATCGACCACGGTCCACCAGGTGGAGATGTAGTCGGGGCGGCGGTTCTGGTAGCGCAGGTAGTAGGCGTGCTCCCAGACATCGAGGCCGAGCAGCGGGGTGTGGCCTTCCATCAGCGGCGAGTCCTGGTTGGGCGTGCTGGTGATGTGGAGCTTGCCGCTGGGATCGAGGCAGAGCCAGGCCCAGCCGGAGCCGAAGCGGGTGGTCGCGGCTTTGGCGAACTGCTCCTTGAAGGCGTCGAACGAGCCGAAGGCGCTGTTGATCGCGTCGCCGAGGGCGCCGGAGGGCGCGCCGCCCGCGTTCGGGCCCATGATGTTCCAGAAAAGGGTGTGGTTGGCATGGCCGCCACCGTTGTTGCGCACGACGGTCCGAATGTCCTCGGGCAGGCTGTCGAGGCTGCGCAGCAGGTCCTCAATCGACTTGCCCTGGTGCTCGGGGTATTTCTCCAGGGCGGCGTTGAGGTTGTTCACGTAGGCAGCGTGATGCTTGCCATGGTGGATTTGCATGGTTTGCTCGTCGATAGCAGCTTCCAGGGCATTGTACTCGTACGGCAGCGGTGGCAATTCGTAGGCCATTATGCTCTCCTTTGAAGCGACTGCTTCATACTCTTGACCGGATGCCTCCGGTCAACGACGTCGCTTCAATTGTATCACTTCGCCGTGTCGCACCCGCAGGCCATCATCTCGATATACCAGGTTCCGTCCATCAGCTTCATCTCAAATTGCATGTCTTCCATCCCGCTCTCAAGGATCGGCGTCGAGTACCTCTCGCCGTCCGTCGCCAGGATCTCCAGATCGCCGCCGACCAGCTCAAGCGTTACGCTGGTGTCGGTCCGGTTGGTGGCCTTGTATTTGGCGCCCTTCAGGTGGACCTCGTCGATCATGCTGGTGAAGGCCTCGATCTCCTCCTCGGGCATGTCGGCCGAGCTCAGGCCGAGCCGGAGGCCGATCAGCAGGCCGGTGCGGCTCACCCCCGGCGCGAAATACTTGTCGGCCAGCGGCTCCAGCAGCTCGATATTCTTCTTCGAGTCGTAGAAGCGCGGGTCGTTCATGCCGCCGTAGAGGCCGTTGAGGAACTGGGTGGCCCGCTGCTCGGCGCTTTCGGCTGGCGCCGCCGGCTTCGCGCTCGCGGCCGGATTGCCAGCGGCGAGCCTGGCCGCAGATCCTTCGCGCTGGGCCCGTAGGCCGGAGGCGATCAGCCAGGCGCCGATGAACAGCACAATGAGCGCGCCGGGGATATCGATCCACAGCGGGCGCTTGCGGCGCGGCGCGGCCACGGGGCCGGACAGCGGCATGACGCCGGGAACGGCCGGCGGAT
>DASWWB010000075.1:0-2357 GCA_036406115.1 Herpetosiphonaceae bacterium | reverse complement strand
CGGTCACCGCCGAGCCGACCGCCGAGCAGCCCACCGCCGTCAGCAGCGGCGGGATCGCGCCGGTCAGCCCGACCCTGGCCCTCGAGCCGACCGGCGAGCCCGCCGCGCCAGCAGCAACCCCGCCGCTGACGCCCACCGAGTCGCTCACGCCGACCGCCCTTTTCGCGGCCTCGACGCGCCTCTCGCTGCCGCTGCTCTCCTTCACGTTTGTCTTCGCAACCGAAAACCAGCCCAACTCGCTGGTCTTTTTCAAGCGCGATGTCGACACGCTCTATATTCTCAACAACTCGCCGCGCCCGGTATCGATCGCCCGTCTGCGGCTCGACAACGCCAAGGGCGGCATCACTGGCGCGAACCTCGACATCGCCAACCTGCCCCCCGGCATGTGCGAGGTCCTGGCCGAAGCCCAGGTCTATCCAGTGCCCCAGCAATCGACCGCCTGTGGCAACTACAATGTCACGATCATCCGCACCATGGACGATCACTTCTGGACCGACAGCTTCGAGATCTACATCGGCGACCAACTGCTCGGCACCTGCCCCAAGGAGGAGCAGACCTGCGCGGTCATCTATCAGCCCTGAGCCGCCCGCAGCGCCGCCGCCATGGCCGCGACCGTCGGCTCGTCGATGTTGGTCAGGCGGATCAGCCGCAGCGGGCTGGCGGGATGGGCGGCGCAGAACTCCAGCGCCGCCGCCGCCAGAATCTCGGCGCAGCGCTCCTTGGGGAAGCCGAAAATGCCGCTGCTGATCGCCGGCATCGCCAGGCTGGCCAGCCCTTCGCGGTCGGCGGCCGCCAGGCTGTTGCGGGCGGCTGAACGCAGCAGCGCCTCCTCGTCAGCGCCGCCGCCCTCCCAGACCGGCCCGACGGCGTGGATGATCCGCCGGCAGCGCAGCGCGCCCGCCCCGGTCACCGCCACCTGGCCGACCGGCACCTCGCCATGCTCGTCAACCCAGCGGTCGCTCTCGGCCTGGATCGACTCGCCGCCGCGCCGGCGGATCGCGCCCGCCACGCCGCCGCCGTGGGCCAAATATTGGTTGGCCGCGTTGACAATCGCCTCGGTGTCCTCGTCAGTCAGATCGCCCTGGCGGACCTCGACCCGCTGGCCGGACGGCGCCACGTACTCCGCGCGCAGCTCGCTCATCAGTCGCTCCTTTCGCGTGCAAGTCAATCGGCCGCCAGTATAGCCGATCGCCGGGCCGGCGCCAGCCAGGCGGCCGATGCGCTGCGGCGCCGGCAGGCTAGACTGGGGGAAATACAGATAGGAGCCGCCGATGACCGATTTTCAAGCGCCAACCCTCCGCGATTACGCGATCCGGCCGATGGGCGAGGCTGATCTGCCCGCCATGGTCGCCATGATCCAAAGCTCCGAGCAGCTTGAGCCGACGGATGACAGCATCACCCTCGACGAAATGACCACCTGGTACCATCACCCCGACAACCACACCGCCTATGTCGCGGCCTTCGCCGGCGATGGCGCCCTGGCCGGCTTCGCCAGCCTTCGCCGGCGCCCCGACAGCGGCGACGGCTACGGCCAGCTGCGGGTCCATCCCGGCCACCGCCGGCGAGGCCTCGGCGCCGCCCTGTTCGCCGCCGTCGAGGAGCTGGCCCGCGAGCGCGGCCTTGAGCGCTTTTTCTTCTACGCCAACCAGCTCGCCACCGGCCTGCACGCCTTCCTGGAGCATCGCGGCTTCGCCCCCGAGCGCTACACCTGGCTGATGCGGCTGGGCGAGACCGTCGCCGTCCCCGCGCCGGCCATCCCCGCCGGCTGCGCGATCCGCACGCTCGACGCCGGCGCCGAGGATGATCTCGCCCTGCTGACCGCGATGCGCAACAGCTCCTTCAGCGATCATTTCAAAAGCGCCCCGCGCACCATCGAGCAGACCCGCTGGCTGATCACCCAGCCCTGGTTCAGCGCCGACGGCGTGTTCCTGCTGTTCTGCGGCGACCAGCCGGCCGGCTTTTGCATCACCGAGATCGACCGCGACACCGCCGAGCATCGCGGCGTGCCCAGCGGCATGATCGGCGTGCTCGGCGTGCTGCCCGCGTTTCGCGGCAGGGGCTACGGCCGGGCGCTGCTGCTGGCGGGCATCGCCTACGTCCGCGCCCGCATGCCGCTGGTCGAGCTGCATGTCGAGGGCAAGAACGCCCGCGCCCTGGCGCTCTACAAGGATGTCGGCTTCGCCAAGCAGGGCGGCGGCTTGTATCTGCTGCGCGAGCCGGCTGTTAGCTGAGACAGGAGAAACCCCATGCTCGCCCACCAAGCCCTGATCCCGCTGCTCGCCGCCGAGTACGGCCTCGCGCCGGCGGCGGTCGAGCCCCCGGCGGCCGCCGAGCCGGACCGGGCGGTGTTTGTCGTG
>DASWWB010000074.1:0-1748 GCA_036406115.1 Herpetosiphonaceae bacterium | reverse complement strand
AGCCGACGCTATGTGCGGATCCAGATCGGCGCCAACACCGGCTGGCCCGCCGCCCAGCTCGCCGAGGTCGAAATCTACTAAGCGCCCGTCAGTTTCTGCACGGAGCGGCCCCGGTTGATGAGACCGGGGCCGCTCCGTTTTGCTCAAACTGGAAATGGCCATTGCTTCCTATCGAGGCGGTGACCATGGCCTGCTACTGACACTGCGAGCCGATCAGCCCATCAATCCAGAACGCGAATGCCCAGCCGCTCCAGCAAGCTGCGGCAGGCTGCGGCGGGATAGGGGATGGGCAGCTGGCCGTCCGGGCCGTGCGAATCCGAGCCGGCGCCCATCAGCAGGCCGTGGCGCTCGGCGTAGGCGCGGAACTGGGCGCGCTGGGCCGGCGTGTGGAGGGGATACTCGACTTCCAGCCCGTCGATCGGGATGGTGCGCCGCAGCTCGTCGAGCAGATCGGGATCGAAGGTCGTGAAGCCGTCGGCGCGGCCGGGATGGGCGAGGAGGCAGACCGCGCCGGAGGCGTGCGCGGCCGCGACGATCGCCGCCAGGTCGGTGGTCATCCAGACGAAGCCGGCCTGCTCCAGCAGCGGCCCGACCCGCTCGCCGGGCCGGGCGTGGCCGTGGGCGCGCAGCAGCTCGGCCAGGTCCTGGGGCTGGCGGGGGACGCCGCCGCTGTCCGCCAGGACCTCGGTGCGGCGCGGGAAGGCGTAGCCCTGGCGCTCCAGCTCGGCGGCGGTGGCGAGGAGATTGGCCTGCTGGCCGCTCCGCAGCGCCTCGGCCAGGCCGGCGAGCGGCGTGGCGGCGGGATCGAAGCCATAGCAGAGGACATCGGTCAGCTCGCCGTTCCACGAGCTGCTCATCTCGACGGCGGCGAGCAGCGGCACGCCTGCGGCGCTGCCGAGCGCCTGCACCTCCGCCACTGTGGCGAGCTGGTCGTGGTCGGTGATCGCGGCCAGCTGGAACTGCTCGGCCGCCAGGTGCGCCACCAGCGCCTCGGGCGTCCAGCGCCCATCGCTATGCACGGTGTGGAGCTGGAGATCGATGCGCGCGTCGGCGGCGAGGACGAGGGGGGCGGATTCGTCGGCCATACATTCCTCCGTCGGCAAGGCTGCCGCGATGAGTCCGGGCGCCATGATAGCAGGCGGCGGTGCGGCCGCCAAGCGCGGCCGGCCGGGGATTCTGCTATAGTTACCCCGATCGCCACCCCATCGGCGCTGGCGCCGACGCCCCGGAGGATCCCCACGCTATGAACACGCATGCGACGCGGCACCCAACGATCGGCCTCCTCGCCGGCTGGCAGATTTACGGCCGGACCAACCAGGCCAGCTTTCTCGGCCCGCTGCTGACCGGCATCCGCCAGGCCAGCGTCGAGCGCGGCTGCCGGCTGCTGCTGGCCTGCGGCATCGGCCCGCACTCCAGCCCGGTGACTGAGGCCCGGCCGGCCTGGCCAGAGCCCGATCCCGGCGCCGATTTCGCCCCGGTCGGGCCCTGGAACACCGACGGGTTGCTGGTGATCAATCCGCTGCTGGCCGAAAGCCGCTCGCGCTACGTCCAGCGTTTGCTGGCCGCAGGCCATCCGCTCGTGTTCGTGGGCAGCGCCGAGGGTGGGCCGGCGATCTCGATCGACAACAGCACCGGCATCCGGGCGGCGGTGGCCCATCTCGCGGCCCACGGCCACCGCCGCATCGCTTTTATCGCCGGCAATCCCGCCGACCAGGAGGGCGACAGCGGCGAGCGCCTGCGGGCCTACC
>DASWWB010000073.1:0-6879 GCA_036406115.1 Herpetosiphonaceae bacterium | reverse complement strand
CCGGTGCCGGCGGCCCGCTCAAGCGCCGCCCGGTCCAGCGGCGCCAGGGTCGGCATGCTGATCACGGCGGCCTCGACGCCCTGGCGCGCCAGCTCGGCGGCGGCCTCGACGACCGTCGCCAGCATGCCGCCGGTGCTGAGCAGGGCCAGGTCCCGGCCCGCCCGCAGCTCGATCGCCCGGCCCACCGCGAACGGCGGCTCGGCGTCGTGGACGCGGGGCTCGCCGGCCTTGCCGAGCCGCAGATAGCACGGCCCCGGCCAGTCAACCAGCGCCCTGGTCGCCAGCCGCGCCTCGGTCGGATCGCCGGGGGCGACCACGGTCATGTTGGGCAGCACCCGCATCACCGCCAGGTCTTCGACGCCGTGATGGGTGTAGCCGGCGGCGCCGTACGCCAGCCCGCCGCCGACGGCGACGATCTTGACCGGCAGATTGTGGTAGCAGACGTCGTTGCGGATCTGTTCGAGGCAGCGCATCACGGGGAAATTGGCGATGGAATAGGTGAAGACGATCTTGCCGCTCAGCGCCAGGCCGGCGGCCATGCCCGTCATCAGCTGCTCGGCGACGCCGGCGTTGACGAAACGCTCCGGGAAGCGGTCGCGGAAGCGCTCGACCACCGAGTAGCCCAGGTCGGCGCAGACCAGCCAGATGCGCTCGTCGGTTTCGGCCAGCTCGCACAAGGTCTCGATAAAGGCGGTTCTCATTGGCCGGCCACCTCCGCCAGCGCCAGGGCCAGCTGCTCGCGGTTCGGCGCTTTGTAGTGCCACGCCAGCTGATGCTCCATGAAGCTGACCCCCTTGCCCTTGACGGTGTGGGCGATGATCACGCTCGGCGCGCCGGCGGCGAACGGCAGCTCGGCCAGCGCCCGCTCGATCTGGGCCGGATCGTGGCCGTCGATCTCGCGCACGCCCCAGCGGCAGGCCCGCCACTTGTCGGCCAGCGGCTCCAGCTCAATCACCTCGCTGACGCTGCCCAGGCTTTGGATTTTATTATAGTCGACAATCGCGACCAGATTATCCAGCCCGTGCTGAGGCGCGAACAGGATCGGCTCCCAGTTCGAGCCCTCGTCAAGCTCGCCGTCGCTCAGCAGGACGACCACGCGGTGCTCGGCGGCGGCCCGCTTGCCGGCCAGCGCCATGCCGCAGCCGATCGCCAGGCCATGGCCCAGCGAGCCGGTCGAGACCTCGACGCCCGGCACGTGGTGGCTGGCGTGGGCCAGCAGCGGCGAGCCGTCGCAGGCGTAGCTGTCCAGCCACTCGCGCGGGAAAAAGCCGCGCTCGGCCAGCGCGGCGTAGAGGATCGCCGCGCCGTGGCCCTTGCTCAGGATGAAACGGTCGCGCCCCTCCCAGGCCGGATCAGCGGGATCGATGCGCAGGGCGCCGCCGTATAGCACCGCCAGCAGCTCGGCCATCGAGAAGCAGGTGCCGACGTGCGAGCTGTTGGTGCGATGGACCATATGCAGGGTGTGGGTTCTGATGGTCCTGGCGAACTGCTCGATCGCTTGCTGATTCACTGGGTCCCTCCTGCGCGATGCCAGTCGACGGTCCGGCGCAGCCCGTCCGCCAGGCCGACGCGCGGCTGCCAGCCGGTGGCGGCGGCGAGCAGCGAGCTGTCGCCCTGGAAGTGCATGAGCTGGTCCGGCCGGTACGCCAGGTCGCCCAGGCCGAGCGGCAGCGCGGGATCGATCAGGTCGCGGATCTGCTCGACGATCGCCCGCACGCTGGCCGTCGCGCCGGAGCCGAGATTGAACACGCCCTCCGCCTCGCCGGCAGCCGCCAGCCAGAGCGCCTCGACGACATCGTCGATGTAGAGATAGTCGCAGGTCTGCTCGCCGGGCGTGAGCGCCGGGCGGTCGCCCGCGAGCAGCTGATCGATCACCGCCGGAATCAGGTGGCGCGGATCGTCGCCGGGGCCGTAAGTGGCCATCAGCCTGAGCCAGGCGAAGCGCATCCCGGCCATGGCGCAGAATTTCTGGGCCAGCATGCCGAGCGCCACCTTGGCGACGCCGTAGCCGGTCACCGGCCGCAGCGGCAGCGACTCGACCAGCGGCCGGTCGTAGGGCCCGTACTCGGCCTGCGAGCCGACGCTGATCCAGGCCCGCGCCCCGATGTCCTGGGCCAGCTCCAGCACGCTCAGGCTGTCGCGGACGTTGGCAGTCAGCTGGAGTTGATCGTTGCGGAACTCGCTGGTGACGCCGCCCCAGGCCAGGTGAAACACCGTCTCCGGCGCGAAGGCCGCCAGCTCCGCGCGGGCGCCCGCCAGCCCCGCCAGGTCGGTCTCGATCAGGCGCAGGCTGCCGGCGAGATCGGCGATCCGCCGGCGATCGCCGCCCGGGCGCGCGACCGCCGCGACCTCGGCGCCTTGCGCGAGCAGCCGCCGCACCAGGAACGAGCCGATGTGGCCGGTGGCCCCGGTCACGAGACAGCGCATGGCCCCCCCTCGCCCCGGCTCATGGCCGGACCCGCCCGTCGGCGGCGAAAAAATCCTCGTACCAGGCGATCGTCGAGCGCAGGCCGGCGCCGAGGTCGAACAGCGGCGCCCAGCCCAGCAGGTCGCGGGCTTTGGCGGCGCTCAGGTATTGGTGGCGGATCTCGTGGCTGGCCTCGTTGCGCACATCGGGGACCAGCGCCGAGCCCATCTCCGCCAGAATCCGCTCGACCAGCTCCAGCACTGTCACCTGGATCTCATTGGAGAAATTGAAGGCCTCGCCGCGCAGGCTCGGGTCGCGGGCCAGCGCCTCGGCCAGCGTCATGTAGGCGGCGGCGCCGTCCTCGACATAAAAATAGTCGCGCACGAAGCTGCCGTCGGAGCGGATGACCGGCCGCTGGCCGCGCAGCACCGAGCGGATGGTCCCCGGGATGATCCGGCTCCAGTTGAGATCGCCGCCGCCGTAGAAGTTGCCGCAGCGCGTGATCGCGACCGGCAGCCCGTAGGTGACGGCGTAGGTCCGCGCGATCAGATCGGCGCAGGATTTGCTCACGTCGTACGGGTGCTGGCCCTGGAGCGGGTCGGTCTCCGTGTAGGGCAGGCGCTCTTGGTCGCCGTAGGCCTTGTCAGACGAGCCGACGACGATCTGACCGACCTTCGGGCTGCGCCGGCAGGCTTCCAGCAGCGTCCAGGTGCCGCGGATGTTGGCCTCGAAGGTCGACACCGGGTTGCGGTTGGCGATGCCGACGATCGTTTGGGCCGCCAGGTGGACGACCGTCTCGATCTCGTACTCGCCGAGCGCGCGCTCCAGCAGCGGCTGGTCGCAGATATCGCCGCGCACCAGCCGCACCCGGTCCGCCAGCCCCGAACGCAGCAGCTCGCTCTGCGGCACCCAGTCGCGCACCAGGCAGACCACCTCGGCGCCCGCCTCCAGCAGCCGCCGCACGAGCCACGCTCCCACCAGCCCGGTCGCGCCGGTGACAAACGTCGGCCGGTCGCGCCAGAACGATACGTCTCCCACTAGCCCTCCCAGCCTTTCCACGGCGCCTGGCCGCTCTGCCACAGCCCTTCGAGCAGCCGCACGTCGCGGATGGTGTCCATGCACTGCCAGAACCCGTCGTGGCGATAGGCCATCAGCTGCCCGGCCGCCGCCAGCCGCTCAAGCGGCCCGCGCTCGAAGACCGTCGCGTCGTCCTCGATGAAGTCAAGCACGCCCGGCTCCATCACGAAGAAGCCGCCGCTCACCCAGCCCTCGCCGATCAGCGGTTTCTCGATAAACTGGCCCACGGCGTCGCCTTCGAGGTGCAGCCCGCCGAAGCGGGCCGGCGGGCGGACCGCGGTGACTGTCGCCAGCTTGCCATGGCTGCGATGGAACGCGACGAGCTGCTTGATGTCCACGTCGCACAGGCCGTCGCCGTAGGTGAGCATGAAGGTTTCGCCGCGCACCCACTCGGCCAGCCGCTTGATCCGGCCGCCGGTCTGGGTCGCCAGGCCCGTGTCGATCAGGTGGACGCGCCACTCGTCGTCGTGGGCGCGGTGGACCATGGTCTCGCCGGTGGCGGTGTTGATGGTGAAATTGTTGTTGAGATGATAGTAGTTGAGGAAATACTGCTTGATGATCTCGCCCTTGTAGCCAAGCGCGATCAGAAATTCGTCATAGCCATGGGCGGCGTAGCTTTTCATAATGTGCCATAAGATCGGCCGGCCGCCGATCTCGACCATGGGTTTGGGTTTCAGCGAGGTCTCTTCTTCAAGCCGCGTGCCGAAGCCTCCGGCGAGGATAATGATGTGCATGCCCACCTAGCTTTAAGGATGTTCCTGCCCTATGGTAAAGGATTCTGGCGAACTGCACAACTTGCCCCGGCTACTCGCCCAGCGTCCCCGCCCCGTAGCGCGCCATGGCCGCGAGCGCGCACGCGCGGGCGAACTTGGTCAGGTGGGCGGTGACCTCCGGCACCATCCCCGCCTCCTCGGCGATGCCCGGGGCGAAGTCCACCCCGTGGTCGCGCGCCAGCCCTGTCGCCGCCATTTCACACTGGCGGAAGATCGCCTTGGCCAGGTCGGTCCCCGGGCACCACACTTCGTAGGCGGTGCGGACGGGCTGGCCGGCTGGCGGGGACCCGGCGGGTGGCTCCTCGCGCTGGTGGACATCGACGAAGGCCAGCAGGTCGGGCATGGGCGAGGCCGCCCCCGCCAGCGCATGCTCAAGCTGATGCGCGCAGTAGACCCGCACGAGATCGCGCATGCCCTCGCTGCCGGCGACGCGGAAGATCGCGTCCAGCGCCGCCGCCAGGAGCGGCTGCCGCTCGAACACCTCGCGCAGCGCGTCCTCCAGCGCCTTGAGCATGGCCGCCATGAAATACGGCCTGGTGCTGGCGAGGAAGACGCCCGTGACCCGCTCGGCGAGCGCCGGCCCGCCGTCAGCGCCCACCACCGCGTCGCGCAGCGCCACCAGCGCCGCCTGCACATAGCCCAGCTGCTCGGCGGTGAAGCTCGACTCGACGCTGTAGCGCTCGATCTCGGGATAGATCAGCTTGAAATGCTCTCCGTACTTTTTCTGGTAGATCGGCGTGACGCCCGGCCGCTCATGGCCGCCTCGCTCGCGCCCCGGCCCGCGGAAGGCCGCCCTGATCGGCTGGAACAGCGCGCTCGTCGCCGCAAGCTGGCGGCGGATTTCGTCGTCGGTTGGCTGATGGTCCATGGCGCCCCTCCTGGCTCGTCGGATTCGGTCGCGGTGCTTCCTATCATACAAGGGTTTCCGGCGCTGCGGAGCGCCTCGCGCGGCGGGAAACTCGCGTGCTTGATTCTTGCCCGGGGGCTCGGCATACTTGGTCCGAAGGAGACGCTTCGATGACACTTGTGGATATTCTGAAAGCTGCCTGGAGCAACGTGCGCCGCCGCCCGGCCCGCACCGTGCTGACGAGCCTGGGCGTCGCGGTCGGCGCGCTCACGATCGTGGCGATGGTCTCGCTGGGGATTGGCGTGCAGCAGGCGATCAGCGCGCAGTTCGAGGAGATGGGCCTGCAAAATCTCCAGGTCGCGCCCCGCGCCGCCGAGAACGACCGGCCCGAAGACCCGGCGCCGACGGCTCCGCGGCCCGATCCCATCACCGACGAGGATCTTGCGCGCTGGCGGAGCCTGCCGGGGGTGACGGGCGCGGTCGGCCTGGTCCACGTCGATTCATCCATGCTGATTTTGCTGCGCCGGCCCGGCGCGCCGGCGCTGGCCCAGCCCAGGATCACCGGCATGGACTTCGAGCTGCGCGATCCGTTCGACCCGCGGCCGGTGGCGCTGACCGGCGATCTGAACCCGCCGGCCGACGGCTCGCTGGTGATTTCTCTCTCGGCGGCGCGGGCGATTAGCCTGACTGGCGAGCCCGCCGAGCTGCTCGGCCAGCCCGTCCAGCTGCTGCTGGAGACGCCGCGCGGCGACAGCCAGGCCTTTGATTTTACGATTGCGGGCGTCTCCAGCCACCAGATTCCGGCGGTCGCGCTGACGGCGGCGGACACGGCGGCGCTCAAGGCCTGGTGGTTCAACACCCCCGAGCTGTTCGCCCTGCGCGGCTATGACGAGGCCCTTGTCACCACGGACGGCATCGAGGCGGCCCGCCAGCTCATCCAGCCCATGCGCGCCGAGGGCTTCCAGGTCCAGTCGGTCGAGCTGCTGTACGCGCTGACCAACCGGGTCCTGGCGATGGTGCAGGTGATGCTTGGCTCGATCGGCGGGCTGGCGCTGATGGTCGCCTCGCTCGGGGTGATGAATACGCTGGCGATGGCGATCTATGAGCGCACCCGCGAGATCGGTGTGCTGAAGGCGGTCGGCGCCAGCAACCGCGATGTCCGGCGCCTGTTTCTGATCGAGGCCGCGCTGATCGGGCTGCTGGGCAGCGCCGCCGGCAGCCTGGTGGGCTGGCTGATCACTGTCGGCCTCAACCGGCTGCTGCTCAGCACGCTGGCGGAGGCCGAGTTGCCGCCCACCGGCGCCTTTTTCGTGGTCACGTGGTGGCTGGTGGCCGGCGTGATCGGCTTCTCGATGCTGATCAGCGCCGCCGCCGGGCTGCTGCCCGCCATGCGCGCCGCCCGCCTGGAGCCAGTCAAAGCGCTGAACCAGGGCGGCTAGCGCCTGGCAACAAACGGAAGATCCGGGTGAGGCAGCGGAAGCCTCGCCCGGATCCGTGGTTGGAGGGTGGCCAGCGCAAGGCGCTGGTTGGCAGATCGTCAGCCCGGAGCGGGCGGCGCACCCTCGGCGCCGCCCGCCCGCCCCGGCTGCTAGGCGGCGACGGGGTGGAGGCCGAACTTCTGGGCGACCTGCGGGGTGATCAGGCCGAGCAGGGCGTAGCCGACGCCGGCGACGATCAGGCCGAGGACCACGAAGCCGATGCCGAGCAGGATGGCGCCGTACGAGGCGCCGATCGCCATCGCCGACAGGCTGAGCGAGGTGACGAGGCCGGCGGCG
>DASWWB010000072.1:0-8058 GCA_036406115.1 Herpetosiphonaceae bacterium | reverse complement strand
ATTTTCAGTGGCGCTAAGCCGACGGAGAGGTTCAATGGCAATCACGAGACGAAATATGCTGATGGGCTGCAGCTCGGCGATCGCCGCGCTGGCGGGCGGACGGATCGGCGGGTTGGTCTTCGCCTCGCCGGATGATCCGGTCCAGCGCGACACGCTGGTGGTGGTCTTCTTGCGGGGCGGCTGCGACGGCTTGAATCTGGTCGCGCCGACCGCCGACGCCAACTATGTGACGGCCCGCGGCTCGCTGGCCATCCCCAACACCGGCGCCAACGCCGGCCTGGCCTTGCGCAACGCGATCGCGCCGGTCGATTTCCGGCTCCATCCCAAGGCCAGCGCCCTGAAGGAAATCTACGACAGCAACGAGCTGGCGATCATCCACGCCTGCGGTCTGACCAACGGCACGCGCTCCCACTTCGACGCGATGGATTTCATGGAGCGCGGCACGCCGGACAACCGCAACACCAGCACCGGCTGGCTGACCCGCCACCTGGAGAGCATCAGCGCCGACGGCATCATGCCGGCGGTGGCGGCCTCGTCCTCGCTGCCCGGCTCGCTGCTCGGCAGCTTCGAGGCGGTCGCCACGACTAATGTCTCCGGCTTCAAGCTCAACGGCCACTACCGCTACGGCTCGCAGCAGCAGACGGCCCTGCGCGCGTTCTACAACGGCGCCAGCCCGCTGCTCACCGCCGGCAAGACCACGCTTGACGCTGTCGACTCCATCCAATCCCGCCTGCCGCGCGACGGCAACGGCAACCCGCTGCCCTACGTGCCGGAAAACGACGCCGAATATCCCTCGGACTACTATGTCAGCGGGCTGAGCAATTCGCTCAAAACCGTCGCCCAGCTGATCAAGATGGATATCGGGCTGCACATCGCCACGGTCGACTACGGCGGCTGGGACACCCACGAGAACCAGTCAGGCTTCTTCGCCAACCAGGTCGACGGGCTGGCGCGGGCGCTGGGGGCGTTTTACAACGACCTCTACCGCTACCACGGCAAGATGACGGTCCTGGTGATGAGCGAATTCGGCCGGCGCCTGAAGGCCAATCGCTCCAGCGGCACCGACCACGGCTACGGCAACGTGGCGATGGTCCTCGGCGGCAACGTCAACGGCGGCCGCATGTACGGCACCTGGCCCGGCCTGGCCGTCGAGCAGCTGGACCACGGCGTGGACCTGGCGATCACCACCGACTACCGCCGCATCCTGAGCGAGATCGTGGTGCGCCGGCTGGCGAATCCGGCCCTGAACACGGTCTTCCCCAACATGGGCACCTACCGGCCGATGTACATCGTCAACGGCTCCGACCAGGGCCTGCCGGTGCCGCCGCTCCCGCCGCGGAAAACCTACCTGCCGCTGGCCAAGGCCAACACGCGCTAGGCAAGGACGCAAACGAGGGGCCGGGATGAAATTCATCCCGGCCCCTCGTCGATTCATCCCGTCCCGGCGGCTACCGGCGCGGCGGACTGTCGCCCTCGGCGGCCTGGCGCCGCAGCAGCTCAAGGATTTTGGTCTTGGGCAGGCCGGTCTGGGCCGCCAGCTTGCTCAGCTCCTGCTCCTGCTCCCTAGGGTTCATGGCCAGAATCCGCTTGGCCTCGGCGGCCTGCTTGGACTTATCGATCATCGTAACCTCCGCTATTGCCCGGCGGGAATCCATTTCGCCGCATCGAACCAGACCGCGCGCATCGAGTCGCCGGTCAGATCGGACAGCTCGACGGCGCCGGAGCCGTCGAAGGCGAACGTGCCGAGCGAGACCCAATCGCCGGCGTTGGCGGCCTGGTTGACCTTGACGCTGGCGGCGCCGCCGGCATGGCGCACCACGTACACAGCGCTGCGCGTGTCGGATTTGCCGTTCTTGCAAAACGGCACGAACACCCGGACCTCGTAGCGGCCGGCCGGCAGCGCGGCGCTCCAGGCGGCCACGTTGGTCGAATTGGCTTTCTTGGTCGTGCTGTAGGTCCAGAGCGCGTGGTTGCCCTGGCCGCACTCCCACTCGTACCACTCCGCCTCCGAGCCATGGAAGCCGGCGTCGCGGTTGTCGACAACGATCGCGCCGGCCTCGTCGACGGGCGAGGGCGGCGGCGCGGCGGCGGGCGGAGGCGCGGCGGCGGAGGTCTGGCCGGGCTGGAGCGGCGCGGGATTGGGGCCGGGATCGGCGCCGAGCCAGAGGAACGTGATATCCAGCTCCTCCTGCTCATCCTTGAACGGAATGCCAAGCGCGACCCAGGCCCCGTCGCCGACATCGGCGGCGGTGGGGAAGCGCACGCGGCCCTTCTCGGCCCAGCCGCCGTTGTAGCCGTCGAAGAAGGCGGCGTGGTCCTCGGGCCAGCCGACCGGCAAATCGCCGAAGCGCTCGCGGTTCACGTTCCAGTAATCGTCGTGGACGTTCCAGGGGCCGACCTCCCAGACCGGCACGACAATCGAGGTGCCTTTGTAGGAGAGCCGGGCCATGTACTCGCCGCCGCCCTTCGAGGACAGCGAGCGGAACGACGGCAGCGAGACAAACCAATCATTGGGCTTGATGATATGGCCGTTGGCGGTGCGCTCGCCGACCAGGCCCATGCGCGTGGCGCGGATGTGGTAGGTCGGGGCGACGCGCTCTTGCAGGCTGCCGCGGACCAGATCGTCGTCGCTGAGCGGCAGCGGCGCGAGGCTGACCCCGCTGACTCGGGGCTGCTGGCCGTTGCCGAGCAGCGTCACGCGATATTGCAGCAGGACCGCGACCCGGTCGAAGGCGACCACGGCGCCGGGCGCCGCGTCAATCGCCCAGTCGCTCCAGCGGCCGGCGGCGTCGGCGGCGCGCACGGCGACCAGCGCCTTGCTGCCGGCGGGCGCGGCGGCCTGCCAATCGACCCGCACGCGGCGGAACGCGGCGACGGGCTGGGGCTGCGAATCAAACAGGCCGAAGTGGGAGAAATCCCCGTAGGCGCGGGCGGCGGGCGCCGCGTTGGGATCGAGGGCCAGCTCGCCGGTGGGAAGGACGACGGTGCCGGTGCTGGCGGCCGCCGACCACGCTGGCCGGGCGGCGTGGGATGATTGAATCGGGAACACCAACGTGAGGAGCAGCAACATGGCTCCCAGCGCGCGGCATCGACTCAAGAGAAACCTCCGGGTGGTAGGTTATGTCGCCCCGCGCGGCCTGGCGCGGCGGGCAACGTCAACCGGCGGATTATATCACATCTCTATCAGCGCGCTATCAGGAGCCGCGTTGCTGGCGGGCGGCCGGGACGCCAAGCCCGCGTCCGCCAGCAACACGGGCGCCGGCCGAGCCGGGCCTACGCTAGGTCGGAGGCGTCGTTGATCGCCTGCTCGATCCGGTCGGGCTGGGCGGCGCCCAGGGGATTGCCGCCGTCGGGGGCCGGGGCGGCGGGCACGTGGTCGGCGACCGCCGCCAGCGCCGCCAGGCGGTCGAACAGATCGGCCAGCGCCGCCTGGAGCGCCGCCTCGCGGGAGCCGTACGGCCCGCCCACGCCGTAGCGGTGGCGGTAGCCCCAGCTGTCGTCCATCACTTCCAGCGCGATCCCGCCGTTCGCGATCGCGCCCCACACCTCATTGCCTGTCATGGCCTTCCTCCCCGCGTCACCAGCCCGTCGAGCCGGGGACGCCCTTAAACGGCCCGACCACATCGGCTGTGATCCAGCCGCCGTAGAAGCCGCCGGGCTGGGGCGAGACCCGCTCGCCGTCCACCAGGCAGGCATCCATCGGCCCGGCGTAAAACGCCACGTAGCCGGCGATCGCCTGGAAAGCGGCGGTGGGCTGCGGATAGGCCCAGGCGACCCGCTCGGCCGCCCGGCCGCCGGCGATCACATCGAAATAGACCGCCTGGCCCTTCCATTCGCACCAGCTCGATCCGGCCGCCGGCGCCAGGGCGTCGGGCGCGATGTCCTGGCGGGGAATATAATAGACCGGCGGGTGGCTGGTTTCAAGCACCCGGTAGCCACGGGTCGTGTCGGCGATCGCGACGCCGTTGAAGATGATTTGCAGCCGCTTGGCCGTCGGCTCCAGCCGCGGCGGGCGCGGGTAGTCCCAGACCGACTCCTGGCCCGGCTGCGGGATGATCCGTTGCATGCCTGCCTCCTGTGTGTCTGCGCCAATCGCCCGAAGCTACGGGCCGGCGGCCGGGCCGGATGGGACGCCCGGGTGTACAATACTCCCAGCATCCGACGATCCGGGCCGCCGCGCCCGGCCTATGAGGCGCCCCGAACGTGAAACAGCACCCTGATCTTTCCGCCTACGGCATCGACTCCCACTGGCTGCGGGAGCGGGCCGCCGACCACCGCCTGCTGGTGATCTACGCCCACCCCGACGACGAGAGCTTCGGCAACGCCGGGACCATCGCCCGCTACAGCGCTGCCGGCGCCGAGGTCCACTACGCCTGCGCCACGCGCGGCGAGCGTGGCACGGTCAAACCGGAGATGCTCGCGGGCTACGCCGATATCGCCGAACTGCGCACCGCCGAGCTGCTCGCCGCCGCCAAAGCCATGGCGATGGACAGCGTCCACTTCCTCGGCTACTGCGACTCGGGGATGGAGAACACCGCCGACAACCAAAACCCGGACTGCCTGGTCCAGGCCAATCCGGAGCGGGTCGCCGGCCAGCTCGTCGCGCTCATCCGCGCCCTGCGCCCGCAGGTGATCATCACCTTCCCGCCCTACGGCGGCTACGGCCACCCCGACCACATCGCCATCCATCACGCCGCGCTCGCCGCCTGGGAGGCCGCCGCCGACGCCAAGCGCTTCCCCGAGCAGCAGGCCGTCGGCCTGGCGCCCTGGCAGCCGCAAAAGCTCTACTTCTCGACCTTCGGCGTCGGCATGCTCAAGCTGGCGCTCCTCGGCATGCGGCTGCTGCGCAAAGACCCGCGCAAAGTCGGCGCGAACAACGACATCGATCTGGTCAAGGTGGCCGAGAACGTCACGCCGATCACGGCGGAGGTGCCGGTTGGCGCCCATCTGGCGGCCCGCGACAAAGCCTGGCTGGCCCACCGCTCGCAGCTCGGCGGCATGGGCCTGATGATGCGCCTGCCGATCTGGCTGCGCCGGCTGCTGCCCAACAAGGAAGCGTTCACCCGCGTCCAGCCGCCGCTCGGCGCCGGCGCCGCCCGCGAGCGCGATCTGTTCTCCGGCGTGCGCTAGGCATGCCGCCGCCAGCCACGCGGCGCATCAACTAGCTGCGCCCAGCCATGGCCTCGATATTGATACTAGGCGGGCGTGTGGAGACCGCCCCAACGGGCATCCGGGTCTCGCTGCAAAGGAGGAGTCGATGGCCGTTTCAGTGCAAGTCGTGATGGACTGCGCGGACCCGCAAGCGATTGGCGAGTTCTGGACCGAGATGCTGGGCTACCAGGTGCAACCCCCGCCGCCGGGCTTTGATTCGTGGCCGGCCTTCCTCACCGCCCAAAAGATCCCCGAGGATCAGTGGAACGGCTTCAACGCGATTGTCGATCCCGAGGGCAAGGGGCCGCGGATTTTCTTCCAGCGCGTCCCCGAGGGCAAAACGGTCAAGAACCGCGTCCATCTCGATCTGAACGTCGGCGGCGGCCACGGCGCGCCGGAGGACGAGCGCAAGCGGCGGATCGCCGAGGCCGCCGAGAAGGTCATCCGCCTGGGCGGCACGCAGCTGCGCGAGATGAACGAGCGCGGCGAATACTGGCGCGTGATGCAGGATCCCGAGGGCAACGAGTTCTGCCTGCAATAGGCCGCGCGGCGCCGACCGGCTCGGCGCCGCTGCAACAAGGTTTCGCCGCACAGCGTCCTGGTAGGTGCCGGGGCGCTGCGGTTTTTAAGAAGTGTTAACGCGGCCGAATACGAGGCCGATCTCATAGACACAATGTGTCAGCCATAGTATCATCTGCTCTCAAACACGCGATCCAATTCAAGAGCCAGCCCATCCACCGCGCCTGCCCAGCGCCGTGACGGCTGCGCATAACCGTCCGAGGTCTGGCTGTCCGAACAAGAAAGGTGTCAGTATGTATGACAAAATGCTTTCCCTAGTCCCCCTCCGGTTCCGCCCTTACTTCACCCAAGGCGTGCCGCCGCGCAAAACGCCCATCAGCGCCCTGCGAACGATCTACGGCCTGTGGTTCCTCGCGTTCACGCTCAAACTGATCGGCTCAAGCTGGGACATGGCCTGGCACTTCCGCTTCCTGCGCGATGATCTGGCGCCGCCCCACGTCATCAACACCATCGGCACCTTCCTCGCCATCGGCCTGGTGATCTACCACACCATGACCGGCTTCGGCATCACCAAGCGCGGCCTGCTGATGGTCCAGGCCGGCATGGGCACCTTCCTGCTGGCGATCCCGCTCGATCTGCTCAACCACGCGATCTTCGGCCTGGATATCACCAGCTGGAGCCCGACCCACGCCCTGCTCTACCTCGGCACGGCGGTCATGCTCCTCGGCGTGCTGGACGGCTGGCTTGAGCTGGCCGAGCCGGGCGAGGGCCGGCGGTGGCTGGCGCTGGGCTTCGCTGTCTTCTTCTTGGAAAACATCCTCTTTCCGCTGGGGCAGCAGGAGTACGGCCGGCTGGCGCTCCAGGCGCTCTGGGACGGCGCGCCGACCGCCGACAACGAGCTGCTGGCCAAAGGCGGCGCCAACATCGCCGATTTCGCCCTGCCGGTGCCGCCGTGGGTCTACCCCCTCTGGCTGATCGGCTCGTCCACCCTGACTCTGCTGGTGGCGCGCTCGGTGTTCAAGGGCGAGTGGACGGCGACGACGATCGCCGCCGGCTACCTCGCCTACCGGCTGGTCGCCTACGTCCTGCTGCGCGGCGCCAGCTTCCCGCCCTCCTTCATCCCCTGGATGCTGCTGCCGGGCGCGGTGGCGATCGATCTGGCCGCCCGCTGGCAGGACAAGAGCATGGCCGTCGCCCTGGCGACCGTGGGCGTCTGGTACATCGCCGGCACCGCCGCCACCAAGATCTGGCTCATGCCCGAGTTCCCCATTCTGACCGCGCCGATCGCCGTCGGCCTGGTCTGGGCGATGTACCGCGGCGTGGTCTGGGTCGAGCGCAACGTGCCGCAGCTGGCCACCTTGCGCGGCCGCGCCTAGGACCGCCGGACCCATCCTTTAAACCCAGCGGCGCCCCGTCTCGCATCAGCGCGAGGCGGGGCGCCGCTGTTTGGGGCGGATTGGCTAGCGGGCGCCCCAGCGCGGCGAGCGCCCGGCCAGGGGCAGCGACGCGAGGGGCAGATCGGCCGCCGGCAGCCAGGCAAGCGCCATGTCGCCCTCGGCGTAGGGGGCGCTGGTTACCACCGCGCCGCTGCCATCGGGCGCCCACAGCGCCGAAAGCAGGTTGATGCTGTCGGAGCGCAGCGGCGTCACGTCGCCGGTCAGCGGATTGACCGAGGCCAGCTGCAGCGTGCGCGGCTCGGAGCCGAAGATCACATCCAGGTCATCCGTCAGGCCGACGAACGCCCGCAGCGAGCCGTCCGCCAGCGCAAGCGGAGCGCGGGCCATCACCCAGGGCCCCTCCGCCGCGTCGGAGCCGAGAATTGTCGTCTCGGCCCCAGTGTCCGAATCCGCCGCCCACAGGCCGGCCCTGGTGATCGCGGCAGTGTCGAAGGCGTAGTAGTAGGCGCCGCCGTCCGGGCTCCAGACCGGCTCGCAGCAGGTGATGCCCTTGGAGGCGTCGGCGCGGACCACCGAGCGCTCGACCATGTCCAGCGCCGCCAGCCCGCCGCCCTCGGGGTAGAAGGCGTAGTTCAGCAGCAGCTTGCTCCCGTCCGGCGACCAGAGCGCCGGCTGGTACATCACCGAGAAGGGCGCGATGTCGATCGTGGGCGGCTCGTTGGCGAGGAGCATCGACGGCTCGCCGCCGCTCGCCGGCACCAGCTGGACGCCGCCCAGGCTGAAGGCGATCGTCTCGCCGCCCGGAGCCCACAGCGGATTGGTGATGGTTAGGTCGGCGGCGTGATAGACGCTCGGGTCAATGGTCGCAGAAGCCAGCACGACGCCCCGGTTGCCGCCGTCGGCGTCGGCGACAATCAGATCGCCGCCGCTGACATAGGCCAGCCGCCCGGTGTCGCGCGAGACATCGAAGGCCGTCACCGGGGCGGCCTCG
>DASWWB010000071.1:0-7509 GCA_036406115.1 Herpetosiphonaceae bacterium | reverse complement strand
ACGCCCTCAATCTGCCAACGCGAATCATCAAGAACTATGAGAATGGCAATCCCGAGACCGTCACCTCCAACCAAACGACGAACAACTGGCTCTGGACCGACGGCACCGACACCGATCTCATTACCGAGATTGTCTACAACCGCGATCAGGTGTCAGCAGAAATTGGCAACTATGTGCCCAACAACGGCACGTTCAGCCTCACGAAGCCAATCACCAACACCGCAACGGCCTACGAATATGACGATCTCGGCCGCGTCACCAAAGTAACAGTCAACGAGGCCGCGATCTCGAATCCGCCACCAGGGATGAATCTCGATCACCTCAACCGGGTGACGGAGACGCGCTATCACCCTGAGCACGGCCAGGTGCAGGCCGAGCGCGACAGCCTGGGGCGCTGGACGGTCACGAAGTACGATGACGACGGCCAGCCAACCAAGACGATCACGAATTGCCGCACCAGCGCGGGCGTCCCCGATCCCGAGCTCGCGAACTGCGCAGTGTTCGACGCGCAGAACAAGCCCGACCAGAATGTGCCCACGACCACGAGCTATGACGCATGGGGCCAGGTCGAGGAAACCCAGGACGCTTTGGGGCATATCACCCGCCGCGAGTACACGCTGCGCAACCAGGTGCGGACGCTGATCCGCAATTATGTGCTCGGCGCAACCCCGGACGCCGATACCAACGTCACGACCCAGACCGACTATGATCTGTTCGGCCGGCCCATCCAGGTCACCGACGAGCTGGGCCAGGTCACGACAACGCGCTACACCGCGCTGGGCCGGCCACAGCGGATCGTCACGCCCCAGTCGACAACGACCCTCACCTACGACGCGCTCGGCCGGCTGGTCGGCCAGGTCGACAGTGTCAGCGGCACTACCGAGAGCGGCTTCGACGGCCAGGGCAACCTGCGCTGGGAGCGCGCCGCCAACGGCGCCCTGACCTTCTACCAGCTGGACGGCCTGGGCCGCGTGACCGCCGCGATCGCCGGCTATGCGAACGGCGTCGTCGAGCCCCAGGACGGGGCGACCGCCGATCTCATCACCAGCACCGAGTACGACCGCGCCGGGCGCGCGCTCAGCGTCACCGAGCCGGGCGGCCGCGTGACCGCCTACCGCTACAGCCTGACCGATCAGCTGGTCGCGGTGATCGAGAACGTCGCCTACGGCCCGTGCCCCAGCGCGCCCTGCAACGTCTGGACCCGCTACCGCTACGACCGCGCCGGCAACCGCACCGCCGTCATCGACGCCAACGGCGCCGTTCGCCATTACACCTACGATACGGCAAACCAGCAGACCAGCGCCACCGACGGCAGCGGCCTGCCCGGACGGCAGACCGGCTGGACCTATGACAAGCTCGGCCGCCTCGTCAGCCAGGACGATCCCCGCGGCGACGCCTATGACGTAACCTACGAATACAACGGGCTCGACCAGCAGACCAAAGTCCGCACGATCAACAATAGCAATCTGACGGTCGAATCGCGCTACGACGCGCTCGGCCGCCGCACCCAGCTGATCGACGCCACCGGCACCACCAGCTTCGGCTACGACGATCTGAACCGCCTGGAGACCGTCACCGCGCCCAACACCGGCGTCGTCGGCTACGGCTACAACGCCCGCGGCGAGCGGACCCGCGTCACCTATCCCGACACCAGCGCCCTGACCTACCAGTACACCTTCGACGGCCAGCTCGATCTGGTCAAGCAAGGCGCCACCGTGCTCGCGGACTACGGCTACGAGCCCCAGACCGGCCTGCTCAGCTCCGTCGCCCGCGCCAACGGCGTGGCGACCAGCTACCAGTACGACCTCCACGGCCGGGTCAGCCAGATCCGCCACGCCGCCGGCGCCACCGAGCTCAACGCCTTCACCTACGCGACCAACCGCCAGGGCGAGCGCATCGGCGTCTCCGAGACCCGCGCGCTGGCCGCCACCGCGCTGCCCTTCGGCGCCGCGACCCTGAGCGGCCTGGGCGTCAGCCCGCAAGGCATGGCCGCCGGCGATCTCAACGGCGACGGCACCCAGGATCTGGTCGCTGTCAACCAGGGCGCCAACAGCGTCAGCGTGCGCCTGGGCCAGGGCGACGGCAGCTTCACCGTCGGCACCACCCTGACGGTCGGCCTGGCGCCCCGCGCGCTGGCGCTCGGCGACCTCAACCGCGACAACAAGCTGGATCTGGTCGTCGCCAACCGCGATAGCCACACCATCAGCATCCGCCTCGGCAACGGCAACGGCACCTTCGGCAACGCTCCAGTCAACGAGCGCCAGTCCGCCGCCGCGGCCAATGGCGCCCCGCAGGGCGTCGCGCTGGGCGACTTCAACCGCGACGGCAGCCTGGATATCGCCGTCGCCAACTCCGCCAGCAATGTCGTGTCGGTCTTCCCCGCCGCCGCCGCCGCCGACGGCAGCTTCGGCGCGCCGGTCGACTACGCGACGAATATCACGCCAGTCTTCGTCGCCGCCGCCGATGTCGACAGCGACGGCGCGATCGACCTGGCGATCGCCCACGCGCTAAGCAACCCGGTGATGATCCGCTACAACAACGGCACCGGCGGCTTCAGCACCTCGACCAACCATGCCGTAAGCAGCGCCTCGTTCGCGCTCGCGGTCGGCGATCTCTCCGGCGACGGCCGGCAGGATCTCGTCACCGCCAACTACGGCACCGGCACCC
This sequence comes from Herpetosiphonaceae bacterium, assembly GCA_036406115.1. Lineage (GTDB taxonomy): Bacteria > Chloroflexota > Chloroflexia > Chloroflexales > Herpetosiphonaceae > DASWWB01. The sequence continues at coordinate 4,842 of DASWWB010000071.1, read as the reverse complement.
TGAGCGTGCTGCGCGGCGCGGGCAACCGCACCTTCCTCACGGCGTCGGAGTACGTGGTCGGCGCCAACCCGACCTTCGTCACGATCGCCGATCTCAACCGCGACGGCAAACAGGACTTGGCGGTCGCCAACAGCGGCGCGGCCACCCTCACCCTGCTGCCCGGCCACAGCGACGGCACCTTCGCCGACGCCGCGACCCTCGCCGCCGCCGCCGGCCCGATCACGGTCCTGGCCGCCGATCTCAACAACGACGGCCACCAGGATCTGGCGGCGACCGCCAGCGGCGCCAACGCCCTTGCCGTGCTGCTCAACCAGGCCCCCGCGCGCGGCGGGTTCGCCCGCCCCGAGCTGATCGCGACCGGCGACGAGCCGGCTGCCGTGGTCCTGAGCGATCTCGACGCTGACAATCGCCCCGAGCTGCTGATCGCCAACCGCGCCACCAACACCGTCACCAAGAGCAGCAGCGACCACGGCCGCTACACCAGCTCACTCAGCGTCGCCGTAGCCCCGCAGCCCCGCGCCATCGTAACGGGCGACTTCAACCACGACGGCCGACGCGACGCGGCTGTCGTCAGCGAGAACAGCCAGGGCGCGGCTGGCACGGTCACCCTGTTGCTCTCGACCATCATCTATCCCTTTGTCTCGCCGCCCCCGACCTACGCCGTCGGCGCACGCCCGGTGGCGCTCGACGCCGGCGACATCAACGGCGACACCTACCTCGACATCGCGGTCGCCAACGCCGGCGGCAACAGCGTCAGCCTGCTGCTCGGCACCGCCGCCGGCCCCCTGCAAGCTGGCACGACCGTCCCCGTCGGCACCGACCCGTCAGCCGTCCTGCTGCGCGATTTTGACCGCGACGGCAAGCTGGACCTGGCCGTCACCAACAAGGGCAGCAACACCCTGACGACCTACCGCGGCTCCGGCACCGGCACCTTCACCGCCCTGCAAACCGTTCCGGTCAGCCCGGGGCCGGTCGCGCTCGACGCCGGCGACGCCAACGGCGACGCCTACCTGGACCTGGCCGTGGCCAGCACCACCCAGATCGGCGTCCTGGGCGGCACCGCCGCCGGCTCGTTTGCCATGATCAATCCGATCACCATCGCCAGCGCCCCCGCCGCCCTGCGCTTCACCGACGCCAACATCGACGGCCGCCAGGACCTGGTCGTGGGCTGGGCCGGCACGGAGCCCGCCAGCGTCCTCTACGGCCTCGGCAACGCGGCCTTCCAGGCCCCGCAGCCCATCGCCGCCGGCGCTAAGTCCGCCAGCATCGCCGCCGGCGACATCAACGGCGACAGCCTCCCCGACCTGGCGATCGCCAATCAGGACACGGACACGGTGGCGATCCTGCTCAACCAAACGATCCGGCCGACCTTCGGCGCCCAGCTCGGCCAGACTGGGCAAACATCACCGGCGGGCATCGCTGCTGGCGACCTCAACAACGACGGCCGCCAGGATCTGGTCGTCACCAACTTCAGCAATCACACCATCACCGCGCTGCTCGGCGCCGCCGACGGCGGCTTCCAGACGCCGGTCGTCACCGCGTCGGGCAACAATCCGCGTGCCGTGGCCCTCGGCGACCTCAACCGCGACGGCAAGCTTGACGCGGCGGTCGCCAACCGGGTCGACAGCAAGGTCACCATCCTGCTGGGCCAGGGCAACGGCTCCTTCGTCGCAGCGTCCGGCTCGCCGCACACCGTCGGCTCCCAGCCCTATACCATCGCCATCGGCGACCTCAACCGCGACGGCAAGCTGGATGTGGTCACGGCGAACGCCAGTAGCAGCAACATCACCATCCTCTATGGCTCGGGCAGCGGCACGATCGCGTCCACCGCTACGGCGAACGTCGGCCCCATCCCCAACACGGTGCTGGTGGCCGATGTGACGGGCGACGGCAAGGCCGATGTGATCACCGCCAACGAGAACGGCAACAGCATCTCCGTGGTCCAGATGAACGCCAGCGGCGCGCCGGTCAGCCCGGCGACGACCTACGCGGTGGGCGTGCGGCCCTACGGCCTGGCCGTCGGCGACGTCAACCGCGACGGCAAGCAGGATGTCGTCACCGTCAACAACGGCGACAACACCGCCAGCCTGCTGCTCGGCCAAGCCAACGGCACCCTGGCCGCAGCCAAGGCGTTGCCGGTCGGCGCCACGCCGCTGGCCGTCACGCTGGGCGATCTCAACAACGACGGCGCGCCGGAAATCCTGGCCACCACCAGCGGCGGCACCGGCTACGTCACGCTCTGGAACAACGGCGGCGGCGTGTTCGGCGCGCCGGTCAGGCGCTCGACGGGCAACGGGCCGATGAGCATTGTCAGCGCCGACTTCACCGGCGACGGCCTGAACGATGTGGCGGTGTCCCACAACGGCTCCAACATGGTCGGCCTCATTCCCACGACTGCCCTGCCGGCGAACGCCTTCAAACTGTACGCGCAGGCCAACACCGGGGCGAGCCCGCGCGCGGTGGCGGCGGCGGACCTGAACGGCGACGGCAAGCAGGACCTGGTGGCGGCCAACTTCAGCGACAGCACCATCACCTCGATGCTGGGGGATGGCAACGGCTCCTACCAGCCGGCCGTCACCCAAAACATCGGCAACGCGCCGCGCGGGCTGGCGCTCGGCGACATCGACCTTGACGGCATCGTCGACATGGTCGTGGCCAACTCCGGCGCCAACGGCGTGAGCTTCCATTACGGCGTCGGCGACGGCACCTTCACCGGCACGGGCGGCGGCGGCTCGCACACCACTGGCGCGCAGCCCTGGGCGGTCGCACTCGGCGACCTCGACCGCGACGGCAAACTGGATGTGGTGACCGCCAACGCCGGCGCCGGCGCCAACAGCGTCAGCGTGCTCTATGGCAGCGGCGACCGCCTATCGCCGATTAGCGGGGTGATCGCCACCCACACCGTCGGCGCGGTGCCGGTCTCGGTGCAGATCACCGATGTCACCGGCGACGGCTACGGCGATATCATCACGGCCAACAACAGCGGCAACTCGGTCACGATCCTGCCCACCAACAGCATCCGCAACGCCATGCCGATGACCACGCTGGCGGTTGGCACCGGCCCCTACGCGGTGATCGCCCGCGACTTCAACGGCGACAGCCTGCTTGACCTGGCGACCGCCAACATGACCGGCAACTCGGTCAGCGTGCTGCTCGCCAAGCGCGCCGGCGGCTTCACCGCTGCCTTCACCCAGCCGGTGGCGGGGAGCCCGATGTCGCTGGCGGCCGCCGACTACAACGCCGACGGCGCGCCGGACCTGGCGGTGGCGCTCAACGCCTCCTCCGGCGTGACCATCCTGCCCGGCACCGGCTCCGGCGCCTTCCGCGCCGGCGTCGAGCCGATCTTCACCGGCGCCAACCCGGCCGCCGTGATCGCCGCCGACCTGAACGGCGACGGCGACCCCGACTTCGTGAGCGCCAACAGCGGCCAAAACACGCTGTCGACCTATCTCAACCGGCTGTTGCCGCGCGCGGGAGCGTCCGGCTGGACCTACGGCTACGACGGCCTCGGCCGCCTTGCCATGGCCAGCGAGCGGGGCGGCGCGACCTACGGCTACGCCTACGACCGGGTCGGCAACCGCACCGAAGCCTGGGTCAACGGCAAGCTGATCGAGCAGCTCAGCTACAATGGCGCCAACCAGACCAACCGCTACGGCTACGAGTACGACGCCGCCGGCAACCTGACCCGCGACCCGAACGGCACCTATGAGTACGATGTCCTCGGCCGGCTGACGGCCACGGTCAACGCCAGCGGCCGCGCATCCAACGCCTACAACGGCGATGGCGTGCTGGTGAGCACAACAACCAACGGCATCCTGACCCGCTACGCCCAGGACCTGGGCGCGCCGCTCAGCCGGGTGCTGGCGACGACCCAGGGCGGAACCACCAAGAACTACTGGTACGGCGAGGAGTTGCTGGCTGAGCACTCCGACGAGGGGGCGCAGGCCGAGCAAAACACGACCGCCCAGATCTGGTACCTCCAGGACGCGCTGGGCAGCGTGCGGCACACCACCAGCGCCCAGGGCACGCTGCTCGGCGACGGCCGCTACGATCCGTGGGGCCAGCAGCTCGGCGCGACCGGCGCGCCCTTCGGCTTCACCGGCGAGATCCAGAACCCCAACAGCAGCCTGACCTACCTCCGCGCCCGGTGGTATAATCCCAGCCGCGGCACGCTGATGGGCCGGGATCCGTTCGCGGGGCTACCCAAAAATCCCTATAGTCTCCATGCCTATCAGTATGGATATAGCAATCCACTGTCGCACCGCGACCCCACAGGCAAAAACCCCGGAGCCTGTCTGATTCCTGCCGCAGTTGATGGACCACTCCCGGTCGGGGATGTTGGAACAATTGCCTGTTTCATCGGCTATGGCATCTATGCGCTCTTCCTGACCGGCGGAACTATGCTCACCGCATCCCAAATTCAACAAACGATCCAGAATCTGCCGAACATATCACGACCGCAGCATACTGGACAGCCGTTGCCCCAGGAAGTCTATCAGCCACTTCCACAGACAGACTACAGCGGTAGGGAATTTATTCCATCAACCTTGCCACCATTCTCGTATTCAGGTACGACTGGCCCCATATGCCTTGAAAATCCCGGGTCTGATGTTTCAAAATACACACAGCTATCAGGGACGTCTATTAACCAGTGGCAGCAAATCCACGCTTACACTATCGATCTTCGTAGCAAATATACTATGGAGCTTGGAAGGGATAAAGGGCAGGATTCATTATGGGTGAATTGGGGCCTAGTTGATGACGGACTTTATAATCAGCTAACCCCTGCTCAGCAGAAGATGCCTGGGAACTATGGTGGTTTATTTGCTTCAGCAGTCAATA
>DASWWB010000070.1:0-8640 GCA_036406115.1 Herpetosiphonaceae bacterium | reverse complement strand
CGGGTCGGCAAGATTGTCCTCGACGTGTGCGACGACGTGCCGTGCTGCTTCTGCGGCGCCGAGGAGCTGGTGGCCGATCTTGAGAAGCGGCTGAACGTCCACGCCGGCCACGGCGCCAGCGGCACCACCGCCGACGGCGTGTTCACCGTGCGGCGGGTGAAGTGCATCGCCGCCTGCGACCAGGCGCCGGTGCTCCAGGCCAACCTGGAGTTCCACAACAAAGTCACCCCTGACAAGGTCGAGGGGCTGCTGGCCGAGCTGCGGCGCGAGGTCGAGCAGGGCAAGCAGCTGAGCATCTCGGGCCGCTTCGCGGAGCACTGATCCGGTTAGGGCGCCGGCGCGACCACGGGTGCGCCCTGGGCGGCGCCGGCCCGCCATGAGGACGATTATGCCGAAAACCGAACTGAAAGAACATATTGTTCTGCGCAACCGCGATATCCCCGACATCCGCAACCTGGATGTCTATGTCGCGCACGGCGGCTACGAGACGGCGCGCAAGGCGCTGACGACCATGACGCCCCAGGCGGTCATGGACGAGGTCAAGAAATCGGGCCTGCGCGGCCGCGGCGGCGCCGGCTTCCCCTCGGGCCTCAAGTGGAGCTTCGTGCCCCAGCAGCTCAACCCCAAGTATCTCGTCATCAACGCCGACGAGAGCGAGCCCGGCACCTTCAACAACCATGAGATGATCGACCTCAATCCGCACCAGCTGATCGAGGGCATCGTCATCAGCGCCTTCGCGATCGGCGCCAATGTCTCCTACATCTACATCCGCGGCGAGTTCGCCTACGGCGCCCGCCTGCTGGACAAGGTGATCAGCGAGGCTCGCGAGCGCGGCTTCGTCGGCAAGAATGTCTTCGGCTCGGGCTTCGACATCGAGATCCACGTCCATCGCGGCGCCGGGGCCTACATCTGCGGCGAAGAAACCGCGCTGCTCGAGTCGCTGGAGGGCAAGATCGGCCAGCCGCGGCTCAAGCCGCCGTTCCCCGCCGTCGCCGGCCTCTACGCCAAGCCGACGGTCGTCAACAACGTCGAGACGATCAGCAACGTGCCGCGCATCATCGAGAAGGGCGCCGACTGGTTCCGCTCGTTCGGCACCGAGAAATCGCCGGGCACCAAGGTGGTCTCGATCAGCGGCCACGTCAAGAATCCGGGCAACTACGAGATTCCGCTCGGCATCACGATGCGCGAGTTCATTTTTGATTGGGCCGGCGGGATGCGCTCGGAGCTGCCGCTGAAATTCATCATCCCCGGCGGCGCGTCCTCGGCCTGGCTGACGCCGGCCCATCTCGACACGCCGATGACCTGGGACGACATGGCCGCCGCCGGGACGATGCTCGGCTCGGGCGCGATGGTCGTGCTCGACGAGTCGGTGCCGGTCGTGCGGGCCGCGCTCAAGATCGACGAGTTCTTCAAACACGAGTCGTGCGGCAAATGCGCGCCCTGCCGCGAAGGCACCCACTTCCTGGTCAAGGTCTGGGAGCGGATCGACGAGGGCCACGGCCGCCAGGAGGACATCCCGCTCCTCCAGGATGTCGGCCGCCAGATGCTGGGCAAATGCTTCTGCCCGCTCGGCGACTCGGCGGTCTCGGCGGTCAACAGCGCCATGAAGTATTTCCAGGACGAGATCTCGGAGCACATCAGCAGCGGCCACGCCATCCCGGTTGTCAAATAGCCCATCCAGATGGCGCTAGCCGCCATTCCACAGCAAGAGAAAGGCAGCGAGCATGTCTGACGACGTAACGCTGACAATTGACGGCCAGACGGTCACGGTGCCCAAGGGGACCGTGGTCGTCGAGGCCGCCCGCAAAATTCAGAACCTGATCCCGGTGTTCTGCTACCATCCCAAGATGGCGCCGGTCGGCATGTGCCGCATGTGCCTGGTCAAGATCGGCACGCCCAAGATCGACCGCGCCACCAATCAGCCCGAGCTTGGCGCCGACGGCAAGCCCGTCATCGCCATGATGCCGCGCCTCCAGACCGCCTGCACCACCCCGGTCAGCGAGGGCATGGTCGTGGTCACCGCCGACGAAGAGGTCAAGCACGCCCAGAACGGCGTTCTTGAGGCGCTGCTCACCAGCCACCCGCTGGATTGCCCGGTCTGCGACAAGGGCGGCGAGTGCCCGCTCCAGAACCTGACCATGGGCTGGGGCCCGAGCAAGACCCGCTTCGACTACCAGGACAAAGTCCACTTCGAGAAGCCCATCCCGCTGGGCGAGCTGATCTACCTGGACCGCGAGCGCTGCATCCTCTGCGCCCGCTGCGTGCGGTTCCAGGATGAGATCGCCGGCGACCCGGTGCTGGGTTTCGACCATCGCGGCCGGAACTGGCAGATCATCTCGATGTCCGACCCGCCGTTCGACAGCAAATTCTCCGGCAACACCACCGACATCTGCCCGGTCGGCGCGCTGACCTCGGCCGATTTCCGCTTCAAGGCCCGGGTCTGGGAGCTTGAGCCGATCCCGACGGTCTGCAACCACTGCCCGGTCGGCTGCAACATGACCTTCGACATGCGCTCCAACGAGATCAAGCGCGTGATGCCGCGCGAGAACAACGAGGTCAATGAGATCTGGCTCTGCGACCGCGGGCGCTTCGGCCACCACTTCGTCGGCAGCGGCGAGCGTCTGACTACGCCGCTGCTGCGGCGCAACGGCCGGCTGGAGCCCGCGACCTGGGAGCAGGCCCTGGAGTACGTCGCCCAGAACCTTGACGGCATCCGCTCGTCGGCGGGCGGCAAGGCGATCGGCGGCCTGGCCGGCCCGGCGCTGGCCAACGAGGACCTGTTCGCCTTCCAGCGCTTCTTCCGCGAGACGCTGGGCTCCAATAATATCGACCACCGCCCGGGCACCGCGCTGGACCTGCCGCTCGACACCGTCGGCTCCCAGTTCGGCCTGACCAAGGGCACCAATCTGCTGGAACTGGGCAAGGGCACCGTGGTGCTGGTCTTCGGCGCCGATCCCGAGGAGGAGGCGCCGGTCCATCTGCTGCGCATCCGCGGCATCGTCAACCGGGGCGGGACGCTCATCACCGCCAACGGCCGGCCGACCAAGCTCGACCAAGACGCCAAGCACAAGCTGCCCTACCGCTACGGCTCCGAGGCCGCGCTGCTGGCGGCGCTGCTCAAGCCGCTCTACGATAGCGCGCCCGCCGAGGGCAAGCGCGCCGCCCTGCGCGGCTTCGCCGATCTGCGCGGCCAGCTCCAGAACGCCGGCCCGGCTAACGCGGCTGAGAGCAGCGGCGCGCCCGCCGAGGCCATCGCCGCCGTCAGCGAGGCCATCGCCGGCGCCCAGAACCTGGTGATCGTCTACGGCCGCGACGCCCTGTCCGCCGGCCCGAACGTGACCGGCGCCCTGGCCAACCTGCTGCTGCTGGCCCGCAAGGCCGGCGAGCGCGGCAGCGGCCTGCTGGCCCTGGTGCCCGGCGCCAACAGCCGCGGCGCGCTCGACCTGGGCGTGCGCCCGGATCGCGGCCCCGGCTACGCCAATCTGAGCCAGCCTGGCATGGACGCCCGCCAGATGCTGGCCGCCGCCCAGTCCGGCAAGCTCAAGGCGCTCTACGTGGCCGGCCTCGATCCCGCCGGCGACGACCCGGCGACGGTCGCCGCGCTCAAGAAGGTCGATCTGCTCGTCGTGCAGGAGCTGTTCCTGACCGAGACCGCCAAGCTCGCCGACGTGGTGCTGCCGGCGCTGTCGGTCGCCGAGCGCGAGGGCACCTTCACCAACGCCGAGCGCCGCGTCCAGCGCTTCCGCCAGGCCCGCCGCGCCGCCGCCTCGCTGCGCCCCGACTGGCAGATCATCCAGTCGATCGCCCGCCAGCTCACCGCCGACACGGTCTTGGCGGCGACGGCGTCGGCCGGCGACAAGAGCCGCAAGCAGGTGCGCCGCGTCGAGGAGCAGAGCCGCAAGCAGACGGTCTGGAACTACGCCTCGCCGGCCGAGATCCTGATGGACATCCAGGGCAGCGTCGCGGCCTACCGGGGCGTGACCTACGCCGCGCTGCAAGGCCCGGCCGGCCAGTGGGGCCGCCAGGAGAACGAGAACTACTACTTCGACGGCACCTCCTACGAGAACACCGGCGGCGTCGGCGTCCAGCTGCCGGCGGCGGCCGAGACCGGCGCCCTGCCCATCCAGCCCTTCAAGCTGGAGATCGCCGGCCGTGCCGGGGCCGAGCGGCCCTTCATCCTGGCGCCGGCGGCCTTCCTCTACGACGACAGCGCGCTGCTCCAGGCTAGCGATCTGCTGGAGAACCGCCGGGCCAAGGCGGTCGCCGCGCTCCATCCCGCCGACGCCGACGCGCTGGGCGTCAAGACCGGCGACAGCGTGACCGTCACGTCGGGCCGGGGCAGCGTCACCCTCGCCGTCAACCGGACCAAGCTGGCGTCCCAGGGCGCGGTCGTGGTGCCGCTCGGCGTCAAGGGCGCGGCGCTGAGCCAGATTGTCGAGGGCCACGGGACGGCGGTCTCCGTGCGCCGGGCGGAGGGCTAAATGCAGCTGCTGATTATGATCATCCACGCCGTCGTCCTGGCCTTCGCGGCCCTGACCGGCTTCGCCTACCTGACGCTGCTGGAGCGCAAGGTGCTGGCCCGCCTCCAGCACCGCGTCGGCCCCAACCGGGCCGGCCCGCGCGGCTTCTTCCAGCCGCTGGCCGACGCCGTCAAGCTGATGTTCAAAGAGGACATCATGCCGGCCGAGGCCAACAAGTTCGTCTTCACCCTGGCGCCGATCATGGCGACCATCCCGGCGATCGTGCTGTTCGCGGTCATCCCGCTGGGCAAGCCGCTGAATCTGTTCGGCTACGAGGTGAATCTGGCCTACGCCGATCTCAACATCGGCCTGCTCTACATCCTGGCCATCACCTCGATCGGCGTCTACGGCATCACGCTCGGCGGCTGGGCCTCGAACAACAAGTACTCGATGCTCGGCGGCGTCCGCTCGGCGGCCCAGATGATCAGCTACGAGCTGGCGTTCGGCCTGGCGGTGATCGTGCCGGTGATGCTGACGGCCTGGCGCAATGAAACCGGCATGGATCTTGGCAAGGAAATCCTGCCTCCCGGCGTCGGCACGCTGAGCCTGGTCGGAATCGTCGACGCCCAGCAGGGCACCTGGTTCGGCTTCATCCCCAAGTGGTTCATCTTCACGCCGACCGGCTGGCTGGCCTTCGCTGTCTTCCTGATCGCCGCCACCGCCGAAGTGACCCGCGCGCCCTTCGACCTGGTCGAGGCCGAGCAGGAGCTGGTCGGCGGCTACGCCACGGAGTATAGCTCGATGAAGTTCGCGCTGTTCTTCATGGCCGAGTACATGAAGCTGATCGCCATGAGCGCCCTGGCGGCGACCCTGTTCCTGGGCGGCTGGCGCTTCCCCGGCCTTGAGGATATCGGCGGCAACCTCGGCGCCATTCTCTCGTTCGTGGTGATGGTCGCCAAGATTTTCGTCTTCCTGTTCCTCTCGATCTGGGTCCGGGCGACGCTGCCGCGCATCCGCTACGACACCCTGATGAGCTTCGGCTGGAAGCGGCTGCTGCCGGTCTCGCTGTTCGCGATGGCCGCCACGGCGGTGATTATCGTCCTGGTCTCGCCGCTCAGCTAATCAGCCCATCCCGCCCATCCTCCGCAGCCCGGCGCCCCGCGCCGGGCTGCGGCATGCTCCGTGCTACAATGGCCGTGCTGCGGAGGAACCACCCATGACCCTGCTTGAAGTGCGCGATCTCAGCTACGCCACGCCGGCCGGCGCCCCGCTGCTGGCCAATGTCTCGTTCGCCGTGCCCGAGCGGTCGATCGCCACGATTCTCGGCCCCAGCGGCTCCGGCAAATCAACCCTGCTGCGCTCGCTGAATCGATTGATCGAGCCGCCGCCCGGGGCGATCTGGCTCAAGGGCCGCGACATCACCGCCCTGCCGCCGGTCGAGCTGCGCCGCGAGGTCGGGATGGTCTTCCAGCAGGCCGCGCTGTTCGAGGGCACGGTGGCCGACAATCTGCGCTACGGCCCGGGGCTGCGCCGCGCCGAGCTGGCGGATGATCGGCTGCGCGAGCTGCTGGGCCAGGTCGGGCTGCCCGCCGAGCTGCTGGAGCGCGACGCGGCGGCGCTCTCCGGCGGCCAGGCCCAGCGCGTGGCCTTCGCTCGCGCCCTGGCCAACGAGCCCGTCCTGTTGCTGCTCGACGAGCCGACCTCGGCCCTCGACCCGGCCGCCACCCTGACCATCGAGCAGCTGGTCCGCTCGCTGCGCGACACGCTCGGCCTGACCTTCATCTGGGTGACCCACAACATCGAGCAGACGCGCCGGGTCAGCGACCTGACGCTGCTGCTGGTCGACGGCCTGGCCGTCGAGTGGGGCGACACCGCCCACCTGCTGGCCGGCGACACCCACCACGACGTGATCCGGCGCTTCGCGGCGGGCGAGGCGGTCAGCCCGGCGATGCGCACCCCGCCCCACGAGCATTGACAGGAGGCCGGCGATGGATCTGCCGACGTTGGGCGAGCTGGGCCGGATCGGCGCGGCGGTGCTGCTGGTGATTGTCGCGGCGGCGATCATCCGCTGGCAGCGGGCCGGGCTGGAGGGTGACGTGCTGGTGGCCTCGGTGCGGGCCTTCGTCCAGCTGATCGCGATCGGCTACCTGCTCCAGGCGGTGTTCGCCAACGACCAGCCGATCTTCATTGTCATCATCCTGGGCGTGATGGCGCTGATCGGCGCCTACACCGCCGGCCAGCGCGGCGCCGCCGTGCCCCGGGCGGCGCTCGCGGCCCTCGCCGGCATCGTGATCGGCGCCGTGCTGAATCTGGGCCCGCTGGTGCTGCTCGGCGTTTTCCAGCCCCAGGCCCGCTTCCTGATCCCGCTCGGCGGCATGGTCATCGGCAACGCCATGACCTCCTGCGGTCTGGTGCTGGCCCGGCTCGGCGATGAGATCAAGCAGGGCCGGCCGCAGATCGAGGCCGCGCTGGCCCTCGGCGCAACCTCGCGCCAGGCGATCGCGCCCCAGCTGCGCCGGGTGCTCAAAAACGGCCTGCTGCCGGTTGTCGACAGCACCAAGATCGTCGGCATCATCCAGCTCCCCGGCACCATGACCGGCATGATCCTCGGCGGCGCCTCGCCGCTCCAAGCGGTCCAGACCCAGATCATCGTGCTGTACATGCTGCTCGGCGGCTCGACTTTCGCCGGCCTGATCGCGGCCCTGTTCGGCTACCGCGGCTTTTTCTCGCCCGCCCACCAGCTGCTGCGGCCCGAGCCCGGCGCCGCCGCCAAGCGCTAGGAGCATTGATGCGCAAATTCGTTTCGCTGGCGCTTGTCGCCGCCGCGCTGGCAAGCTGCGCCGGCGCCGATCAACCGGACACGCCGACGCCCGGAGTGGCGATCAGCGATCCGGCGCCCACGCCGATCATCGACCCGACGCCCACTCCCGCCCCGAGCCCAACGCTCGCGCCGACCCAGCCGCTCTCGCCGACTGCCAGCCCCACGCCCGCCGGCGCCGCCGAGCCGATCTTCACCGCCTCCGACGAGCAATGGGCCGGCCGCTCGATCTACTTTCTGCTGACCGACCGCTTCGCCAACGGCGATCCCTCCAACGACGATGCGGGCGGCTTCGCCAGCGACCGCTCCGACCCGCGCCGCTGGCACGGCGGCGATTTCAAGGGCCTGGCCGACAATCTCGACTACATCAAGGGCATGGGCTTCGGCGCGATCTGGATCACGCCGGTTACCTTGCAGCGCAGCTCCAACGCCTTCCACGGCTACTGGCAGTACGATCCCTACCAAATCGATCCGCACCTGGGCACGCTTGAGGAGCTGCGCGCGCTGGTCGACGCCGCCCACCAGCGCGATCTGCTGGTGATGATCGACGTGGTGCCCAACCACACCGGCGATTTCATCCCCGGCGCCGCGGCCGCGCCGCCCTTCGACGATCCGAGCTGGTACCACAACCAAGGCAATATCAAAAACTACGGCAACCAGCTGGAGGTCGAGCAGGGCGATTTGCTCGGCCTTGACGACCTCAACCAGGAGAATCCCGCCGCCCGCGCCGAGCTGCTGAAGTGGATCGCCTGGCTGCGCCAAGAAACAGGCCTCGACGGCCTGCGGGTCGATACGGCCAAGCATGTCGCCAAGGACTTCCTCGCCGAGTTCGACGCCGCCGCCGAGACCCACACGATGGGCGAGGTCTTCAGCCCCGACTCGGGCTACGTGGCGCCCTACTCGCGCGCGCTCGACGCCGTGATCGACTTTCCGTTCTACGAGGCCAGCAAAAAAGCCCTGCGCGGCTCCGAGCCGATGCAGAACATCCAGCGCCTGTTCCAGGCCGACGGCCAGTACCGCAACGTCCACACCAACGGCACGTTCCTCGACAACCACGATGTCGAGCGCTTCCTCTGCACCGCCACCGGCGGCCCGGGCAAGGACACGCGGACCCAGCTCAAGCAGGCGCTGGCGGTGCTGTTCGCCGTGCGCGGCATTCCGATTGTCTACTACGGCACCGAGCAGGAGTTCAAGGGCTGCAAGGATCCCGCCAACCGCGAGGATCTGTTCGACGCGCTGAATCCCGAGAGCCCGATCTACCAGTGGATCGCCACGCTCAACACGCTGCGATCCGCCCATCCGGCCTTGCAGCGCGGCGCCTCGGCGGATCGCTTCATCGACGCCGGCGGCTGGGCGTTCCAG
>DASWWB010000069.1:0-3188 GCA_036406115.1 Herpetosiphonaceae bacterium | reverse complement strand
ACCCAGCTCAACATCACCGGCGACCTGCGCAAGTACGAGTACACCTACAGCGAGGACTTCACGCTCGGCGTTGCCGGCCTGAACTCGCCGGACACCAAGGTCGACGGCTTCTCGGACTGGACCGTCACCGCGGCCTGGTCGGGCGGCGGCTCCAGCCTCAAGGCCACGATCGGCCACGGCCTGCCGTTCGTCTACGCGACCAAGACCGGCGGCAACGCCCAGCTGACCTTCAACGGCACGCCGACGATCTGGTCCAACAGCAACGGCACCATCGGCGCCACGATCAACGGCCGCCACCACGGCCTGTTCGCCCCCAGCGGCTCGGCCTGGACGATCAGCGGCACGGTCCTCAGCTCCAATCTGGCCGGCAAAGATTATTTTTCAGTCGCTATTTTGCCCAATAATAGCGCGGCCACGCTGAGCGACTTCCGCAACCATGCCTTCGCCTTCATCACCAACACCCAGGTGAGCTGGAACTACAACCAGAGCGCCTCGAACCTGACGACCAACTACAACATCACCACCGCTGTCAAGGAAGGCACCGAGAACCGCTCGCTGCTGGCGCTCTACCGCCACCAGTGGACCAACAGCCCCACCGCCCAGGTCGGCGGCTACAGCTATGTCTCGCCGCGCGGCGAGATGCGCGTCGTCCGCGGCACCTCGTTCAGCACGGTGATGGCCTACAACGGCGTCCTGCCGAGCATGCCCGACGAAGGCACCTACAATCGCACCCAGCTCTACAATTATGTCAATGATATGTACAACGACCCCAACCTGTTCCCGGCGACCGCCACCGACACCTACTGGGCCGGCAAAGCGCTGGGCCGGCTGTCGGAGCTGACCCGGATCGCCGAGCAGGTCGGCCACACCGCCGCCCGCGACCGCTTCCTGAGCGTGATGAAAACCAAGCTCCAGGATTGGCTGACCGCCCCCGACGGCGCCACCGGCACGCTGTTCTACTACAACCAGCAATGGGGCACGCTGATCGGCTACCCGGCCTCCTATGGCTCGGACCAGGAGCTGAACGACCACCACTTCCACTACGGCTACTTCATCAAGGCCGCCGCCACCGTCGCCCAGTACGATCCCGCCTGGGCCAGCGAGAGCCAGTGGGGCGGCATGATCAACCTGCTGATCAAAGACGCCGCGAACTGGGAGAGCACCGAGACCCGCTTCCCCAAGCTGCGCAACTTCGATCCCTACGCCGGCCACGGCTGGGCCTCGGGCCACGCGGGCTTCGCGGCGGGCAATAACAACGAGTCCTCCTCCGAGGCGATGAACTTCAACACCGCCCTGATCCTGTGGGGCTCGTCGACCGGCAACACCGCCATCCGCGACCTGGGCGTCTACCTCTACACCAACGAGGGCCAGGCCATCCACAACTACTGGTTCGACTCAAACAACATCGTCTTCCCGGCCTCCTACAACCACACCACGGTTGGCATGGTCTGGGGCGACGGCGGCTCCTACTCGACCTGGTGGACCGCCAACCCGGAGGAGATCCACGGCATCAACTACCTGCCCTTCACCGGCGGCTCGCTGTACCTGGGCACCAACCCCGGCTACATCAACACCAACTACAACGAGATGCGCGCCGGCAACGGCGGCGAAGAGCAGGAGTGGCGCGACATCATCTGGGAGTTCCAGGCGCTGAGCGATCCGGCCGCCGCGATCGCCAAGTTCAACGCCAACTCCGGCTACACGCCCGAGGCCGGCGACAGCAAGGCCCGCACCTACCACTGGCTCCATAACCTGAACGCGCTGGGCCAGGTCGATACGACCGTCACCGCCAACGTCCCCACCTACGCCGTCTTCAACAAGTCCGGCACCCGGACCTACGTGGCCTACAACCCGACCGGCTCGGCGATCACGGTCAGCTTCTCCAACGGGATCAACCTGTCGGTGCCGGCCCGCACCCTGGTCAGCAGCAAGGGCAGCACCGGCCCCAACCCGACCGCCACCCCGGTCCCGCCGACGCCGACCAACACGGCGACGCCGCAGCCCGGCACGCCGACGAACACGCCGACCCGCACGCCGACCGCCACGCCGACCCGCACGCCGACGGCGACCCCGGTCAACCCGACCGCCACCCCGGTCCCGCCGACGGCCACGCCCGTCCCGCCGACCGGCGGCGCCGCCTACTTCAACCTGGTCAACCGCCACAGCAACAAGTGCCTTGACCTCGACGCCGGCAGCTCCGCCGACGGCGCCAAGCTCCAGATCTGGCCCTGCAACGGCCAGACCCCGCAGCAGTGGCGGCTGGTCCCGGTCGGAGGCAACTACTACCAGCTGGTGGCCCGGCCGAGCAGCAAGTGCGCCGATGTCTCGGGCAACAGCACCGCCGACGGCGCGATCGTCCACCAGTGGAGCTGCATCGCCGGCGCCACCAACCAGCAGTGGACGGTCGAGATCGTCGCCGAGGGCTGGGTCAAGGTCATCAGCCGCTCCAGCGGCAAGGCGCTCTCGGTCGTCGGCGGCTCGACGGTCGACGGCACCGCCACCCACCAGTGGCCCTGGATCGGCAACGCCGACCAGCAGTGGCGCCTCGCCCCGGTCGGCCCGGTGACGCTGGTCAACGCCAACAGCAACAAGTGCGTCGATGTCGCGGGCGGCAACACCGCCGACGGCACCAACATCCAGCAGTGGACCTGCAACAACTCCGCCGCCCAGAAGTGGACGTTCCAGCACACTGACAACGGCCACTACAATCTGATCAGCCAGGCCGCCAACAAGCCGATGGACGTGGCCGGCAACTCCGCCGCCGACGGCGCCAACATCGCGATCTGGAGCGCCACCGGCTGCGCCTGCCAGCAGTTCCGCGTCGAGCTGCAAGGCGACGGCACGGTCCGCCTGGTCGCCCGCCACAGCGGCAAGGTCGTCGATGTCGCCAGCTCCGGCACCGCCGACGGCACCAACATCCAGCAGTGGACCTGGAACGGCTCGGCCGCCCAGCGCTTCCGCATCAACAACTAAGCGACGCTTGAACGGAGCGGAAACCGGCGGCCCGGGGCAGTGCGAACTGCTCCGGGCCGCCGGCGTTTGGGGCGGATGGATGACACGGGACGATGGGCTGCTGCCGCCGGAGCAGCCCCAGTCGGCGGCGGGGCTACAGCGCGCCGGGCGCGGCGGTCGATTCGCGGACCATCAGGGTCGTGGCGAACGACGGCAGCGCGAGCGGCCGGCCGCCG
>DASWWB010000068.1:0-6225 GCA_036406115.1 Herpetosiphonaceae bacterium | reverse complement strand
CCCGCCGAGCAGGCGCCGCGGCCCATCCAGGTCGGCGACCGGGTGTTCGTCAGCAGCGTCAAGCTGTCCGGCGATGTGCTGGATATCGACGCCGACGCCGGCGAGGCCGAGGTCCAGCTCGGCGGCTTCCGGCTGCGGGTCGATCTGCGCGAGCTGCGGCGCGAAAAGGCCGGCGCGGCCCCGGCGGCGCCCGCGTTCCCGGTCCGCCAGACCAAGAGCATCAATATCCCGCCGCCGCCCAAGAATGTCTCGATGCAGCTCGATATGCGCGGCTGGCGCGCCTCCGAGGTCGAGGATCAGCTTGAGCACTATCTCAACGACGCCTATCTGGCCAACCTCAGCGAGGTCCGGCTGGTCCACGGCAAGGGCACCGGCGCGCTGCGCCAGGTCGTCCGCACGCTGCTCCGCTCGCATCCGCTGGTCGCCTCGTTCAGCAGCGGCACCCAGGGCGAGGGCGGCGACGGCGTGACGGTGGCGAAGATGGTGCCTCGTTAGGCTGTCGGCTGTCAGCTGTCGGCTATCGGGATAGTTTGGGAGGCATGTGAAGCATCGGGTGGCGCTCCTCGGGGCGCCGCCCGTTTTTGTTGGCCTGATGATCGGCGGCGCCGGCCCTGACAGCTGATAGCCGATAGCCGATATCTGCCCCCTAAAACCCCGTTGTGCTATAATCCGCCCATGCGGCGATGCGGCCGCTTCGCAAGGAGGAATCCGTGGATTATGGCTTCGCAACCCGCGCGATCCACGTCGGCCAGGAGCCTGAGCCGACGACGGGCGCGGTGATTGTCCCGATTTATCAAACCTCAACCTACGCCCAGCCGGCGGTCGGCCAGCACACGGGCTATGAGTATTCCCGCACCGACAATCCGACCCGCACCGCGCTCCAGGCGGCGCTGGCCTCGCTGGAGGGCGCCAAGTACGCCCTGGCGTTCGCCTCGGGCCTGGGCGCCACCGCCACCCTGATGCTGGCGCTCAAGGCCGGCGACCATGTGGTGGTCGGCGACGATGTCTACGGCGGCACCTATCGCATCTTCCAGCGCGTGATGACCGATCACGGCCTGAGCTTTGATTTCGTCAACACCAGCGACCCCGAGGTGGTGAAGGCGGCGATCAAGCCCAACACCAAGCTGATCTGGCTTGAGACGCCGACGAACCCGATGCTCAAGCTGGCGCCGATCGCCGCGATCAGCAAGCTGGCCCGCGAGCGCGGGATCTGGACGCTGGTGGACAACACGTTCGCCTCGCCCTACTTCCAGCGCCCGCTGGAGCTGGGCGCCGATCTGGTCCTTCACAGCACCACCAAGTATATCGGCGGCCACAGCGACGTGGTCGGCGGCGCGCTGATGCTGTCGGACCAGGAGCTGTACGAGAAGCTGAAGTTCTTGCAGAACGCCGCCGGCGCGGTGCCGGGGCCGTTCGACTCCTGGCTGGTGCTGCGCGGCCTCAAGACCCTGGCCCTGCGCATGCGCGAGCACGAGCGCAACGCCCAGGCCGTGGCCCGCTTTTTGAATGAGCACACCGCAGTTGAGCAGGTGATTTATCCCGGGCTGCCCTCGCACCCGCAGCATGCCCTGGCCCGCGAGCAGATGAGCGGCTTCGGCGGCATGATCTCGCTGATCCTGCGCGGCGGCGAGGCGGCCGCCCACAAGATGGTCACCAAGACAAAGCTGTTCACCCTGGCCGAGAGCCTGGGCGGCGTCGAATCGCTGATCGAGATTCCCGCCGTGATGACCCACGCCAGCGTGGCCGGCTCGCACCTGGAGGTCCCCGCCGGCCTGGTGCGGCTCTCGGTCGGCATCGAGGACGCCAACGATCTGCTCAGCGATCTCGAACAGGCCCTCGAAGCGTAACAACCAGCGCTTCGGCTCGTAAGCATGCGAAAGGCGTCCGCTCCCGGTTCTGGACGCCTTTTGCCTTGGAAGGAGGCTCACGGTGAGGCGATTTTGGCTTGGGGTGGCGCTCCTGGCTGCATGGCTGCTGGCGGTCCCGCCGGCCCGCGCGCAGAGCAACCCCACGATTGTGATCAACGGCGTCGATGTCGATCGGTCGCGGGTGGCAACCGCCGCGCGCCCGCTGATCGACGCCGGCGCGCGGGTGGTGGTCGTCGCCACCAACAGCGGCGGCACGCCCTACTTGGATGATCAGCTCCAGGAGCTGGGCATCGCCGACAGCTCCGACGCCGACGATCTGCCGTCCGATGTGCTGATTTTCTATGTGTCGGTCAGCCCGCGCGAGAGCGGCGTGCTTTTCGGCCGCAATTTCCAGACCGAACTCAACGGCCAGACCAGCAAGCTGCGCGACACGCTCAACGCGCGGCTGCGGGCCGGCGACTTCACCGGCGGCTTTGTCGATGTGATGCGGGCGACCGCGACGACGATCGATAATCCCGTCGCCGCCCGCACCGAGCCGGCGTCGACGACCAGCAGCTCGTCCTCCGGCAGCGGCTTTGTCACGCTCCTGGTGGTCGGCCTGCTGGCGGTTGGCGGCTTCTTCCTGGCCCGGATGTTCTTCAAGCGCAACGCCGGCGAGTCCGGCGCCTCCGGCGACGCCCTGGCCCAGACCCGCCAGCGCTTCGAGGGCGCCCGCAAGCAGGCCGGCGCCGTGATCGCCGATCTCGGCCAGCTGATGAAAGACGCGCGGGCCAAGCAGCAGTTCGACAAAGTCAGCTATCCCAAGACCCAGATCCAGGAGCTGGAGACGCGCCACAAGGACGCCGAGGCCCGCTTCCATCAGCTCCAGGTCCAGTTCGATGATATCGAGGAGCGCATCCAGGCCCTGCCCGCGCCCACGGTGATCGATCTGGAGGGCGCCGCCGGCGGCTACGACGGCGTCAAGGCCCAGGCCCAGCAGGTGCTCCAGGCGCTCCAGGAGATGGATGCGCTGCGCAAGCAGCTGGATGCGATCAGCGCCCAGGCGCCGGCCGAGGTCGATCGCGCAAAAAAATTCTAACCGACGCTGCCGGGCTGCTGCAGCGGATTGGCGGTTCAGCGGCGACGCAGTCGCTGGCGCCCATCCAAGAACATGTTGCAGCAGCTGAGAAGGCCCTGGCCGAGCGCCAGGCCGCGGCGGCCAGCGAGGCCGCGATGGCAGCGTCGGGAGAACTGGTGGAAATTCAGCCCTTGATCGGCCGCCTGGCCAACAGCGAGGCCCTGCTCCAGCAGGCCGAGGAGGCCTTGCCCGGCCTGCCTGCCGGCGCGCTGGCGAATCAGGTCGCTGGCTTGGTCGAGGAGGGGCGCTCGTTGCTGCGCGCCGCCGCCGCCGAGCTGAGCGAGCAGGCCGTCGCCGCCGCCGAAGGGCCCATCCTCAAGGCCTACGCCTTGGGGCCGCAGCTGGCCTCGACCCAGCAATTGCTGCTGGAGCGGCTGGCGAAGATCGCCGAGGCCGGCCCTCGGATCAATGAGCGGCTGGCGCGCGGGCGCGAGGAGTTCGATATTGTCGATGAATACGCGCCCAGCTCCTGGAGCGATATTCGCGGCAACGGCAGCGAGGCGACCGCCGCCGCGACCCAAGCCCACCAGGCCTGGGAGTCGGCCAGCGCCAAAGTCAAGCCGGAGACGGCGGATTGGCTGGGGGCGCTCACCGATGTCGAGCTGGCCGAGGCCCGTCTGGCCTACGCTGACCAGCTGCTCGACGCGATCTCGCAACGCCTGACGGATCTGCGGCAGGCTGAGCAGAACACCCGCTCCGAGGTCGAGAACGCGCGCCGCGATGTCAATCTCGGCTGGGGCTACGTGCGCTCCAACGACGCCGATGTCGGCAAAGCGCCCGAGCGCGCGCTCGGGCAGGCCGCGACGCTGCTGGAGGCGATCGACCGCGAGCTGGCGGGCGGCAAGCCGGATTGGATCGCGCAGCTCAAACAGGCCCAGCGCGTCAGCGAGCTGGCTGACCAGGCCCTGGCTGGCGCCCGCTCGGAAGTCGATGGGATGCAGGCCAAGCGCCAGCGGGTCGGCCCTGCCGAGCAGGCGGCCAAGTCCGAGGCGGCCAAGATCGCCAACTTCGCCAAGCTCCACCCCGCCGATGTCAAGCCCGACCAGCGGCAGCGGATCGCCGAGCTGGACCGGCTGATCGCCCAGGCGGACCAGGCGGCGGCCGGCGCGAACCAGGCCGAGGAGGAGGCCCGGGCCCCGGCCTACGACGAGGCGCTGCGGCTCTACGGCCAGGCGCTCGACGAGGCCGGCAATCTCTACCAGGCGGTCTACGGCTCGTTCCAGGAGCTGGAGGCGCTGCGCCAGGAGGCGCTGACGGCGGTTCAGGTGGCGGAGCAATCGCTGGCCAACACCAACTCCTGGTACGGCCAGTACGGCGGGTCGCTGCCGCCCGGCTCCAACGGCCGCCAGCTGCTGGAGCAGGCCCAGCGCACGTTCCGGCCCTTCAACCCCAACGCCGACGCCCGCGAGCTGCGCGCGATCGCCGACGCGGCGGTCCAGGCCAATCAGCTGGCCCAGCAGGCTGCGCAGATCATCCAGCAGGCGGCCCAGAGCTATCAGCAGCCGTACCAGAGCCATGGCGGCTACGATCATCGGCGGCGCGGCAGCGGGGTCGATCTGGGCGATGTCCTGACGGGCATGGCGCTCGGCTCGCTGTTCAACGGCAATCGCGGCGGCTCCTGGGGCGGCGGCTACGGCGGCTCCTGGGGCGGCGGCCATCACGGCGGCCACGACAGCGGCGGCGGCGGCCTCTTTGGGGGCGGCGGCGGCTCGATCGGCGATTGGGGCGGCGGCGGGGGCGACTCCGGCGGCTCGATCGGCGGCTGGGGCGGCGGCGGGGGCGACTCCGGTGGCGGCGGCGGCGAGATCGGCGGCTGGTGATCCCGCGCAGGAATCAAAAAACGCCCGGCTCATTGTGAGCCGGGCGTTTTTGGTTAGGCGGCCTTGCGATCTTCCCAGGGCAGAGCGAGCGACAGGCGCAGCTCGCGCGGGGCCGGCGGGCGGATCAGCAGTTTGGGGCCGTAGGCCAGCCAGGTGACATTTTCCTTCTCGCAGAAAAACACGCCGTCCTCGTGGAGCGCCAGGGTCGTACCGCAATCAGGACAGCGGCGATCGGTCATCGAGCCATCATGGTCCATCGTGGGCCTCCTTCGATTGTGTATCGCTGAGGGAAAACGAGCATACAAAAACCCACTCCCCAGCTGGGGAAGTGGGCTGATCATTGCCCGTATTGGTGGCGGCGTTGCCTGGCTGTAGTATACTGCAAACTCATCAAATTGCAATCATCCATTCGGGTGGGGAGTCAGTCGTCAGCTAGCAGCTGTCAGTCGTCAGGAGCGGCTGGCCAATCCCCGCCAAACCCTGTCCGCACGCGGCGCGTTCGGGCGCTTGGCGACCGAGGACTGACGACTGACGACTGACGACTATTCGATGCTCAACACGATCCATCTTCACACCTTCCTGACCGTCGTCGAGGTGGGGACCTACTCGGCGGCGGCCGAGCGGCTGCACCTGACCCAGCCGGCGGTGAGCCAGCAGATCGGCATGCTTGAAAAGCAGCTGGGCGATGTGCGGCTGTTCCGCCGGGTGGCCCAGCGCATGCTGCTGACCCACGCCGGCGAGGAGCTGCTGCCCGCCGCCCGCGAGATCGTCGGGCTGGCCGAGCGGGCCGAGTCGTCGCTGCTGGCCTTGCGCGGCCATGTCACCGGCCATGTGCGGCTGGCCTGCACGCCGTCCAGCGGCGAGCGGCTGCTGCCGTCGCTGCTGCGCCAGTTCCGCGAGCGCTTCCCAGCGGTCGAGCTGGCGCTGGATGTCGCCCCCGCCGATCAGATCATCGCTTGGCTGGATGAGGGGCGGGCGCACATCGGCTGGATCGACGAGCCCCAGCGCCGCCGCGGCTGGGAGAGCCTGCCGCTCGGCCGCGAGCCGCTGGTCTGCGCGGTGCCGCCCGGCCACGCCTGGCTCAGCGAGAGCGTGGTGGCGGCCGGGATGCTGCGCGAGCAGCCGCTGATCCTGCCGCGCCAGGGCAGCGCCGGCCGGCGGGTCCTGGACGAGGCGTTGCGCCGGGTCGGCCTGGAGCCGCGCGAGGTGCGCTGCGCCCTGGAGTGCGACAGCGTCGCCGCCGCGATCCAGGCCGTCGAGGCCGGGCTGGGCGCCGGCTTTCTGCCGCTCAGCTGCCAGCCCGCCCGCCAGGCCGAGGGCCCCAGGCTGGCGACGGTGACGATCTCCGGCCTGCATCCCCAGCTTGATTGGCAGCTCGTCGGCACCAAGGAGGCGGCGATCCACCGCGCGGTGCTGGAGT
>DASWWB010000067.1:0-3175 GCA_036406115.1 Herpetosiphonaceae bacterium | reverse complement strand
CCGGCCGCGCCTTATCAATTGCTAACCAGCGCTCAGGCCGCCGCCTCGGCCAGCGAGCGCTTGAGCCGCGAGAGCGAGACCTCGGTGACGCCCAGGTAGGAGGCGATGTGGTACTGCGGCACCCGCTGCGCCAGGTCGGGGTGCTGGTCGAGGAAATCGCGGTAGCGCTCCGCCGCCCGCTGCTGCTGGAGGCTCCAGGTCCGCAGCTCTTTGCGAATCAGCAGCCACTCGGCGAACTTGCGCCCCAGCCGCTCGAACAGCGGGTGCTCATCGAACAGCGCGGCGAACTCGGCGTAGGGGGCGACCAGCAGCGCCGCCGGCTCCAGCGCCTGGACGCCGTAGGGGATGGGCTGGGCCAGCTCGAAGGCCGCCAGCGCGCCGGACAGCTGGTTTTCGGCGACAAAGGCTTTGTTGTACTCGCCGCCGTCCTCGCGGACATAGAAGAAGCGCAGCAGTCCCGAGCAGACGAACATCAGCTCGTGGTAGGGCGCGCCGGGCAGCACCACATAGCCGAGCTGGGAGACGGTGCGCGGCCGGAACAGCCCGGCGAAGCGCGCCCACTGCGGATCGGGCAGCTCGACCCAGCGCGCCAGGGCGGCTCGCATCTGCTGGAACGGGTCGGGGTGGGCCGGTTGCGCCGGCCGGGCGCCGAGTGGGTCCATGGTGGTTCCTTTCGCTGGCGCGGGGCTTTTTCGCTTGCTGCGTGGGCTTGGTTTCCACTGCCGTGAGGGAGTTTCCCTCGCTCCGCCTTGGGGTTTTTCGCCTGCCGGCGGGAGGGCTCCCTCCCCCGCCTCCCTTGCGGGAGGAGCGCAAGGGGCGTTGCCCCCTGCACCCCCGATGGTACGCGCGTAGTTGTTGTAGGTGCTTGGGCGGTGGGTACCATGGTTTTCGCGGCGGCAGGGAGCGTGCTGTTTTGGGGGCGGATTCGTCGCTCCGGGTTGCCGCTCCGCTTGCTTCGTTTATAAGGATGGATTTCAATTCGCGTTGAGGCGCCGGCCGCAGCCCAAATCCTCAGGCAGCTACGGCAACAATCTCACTCTCACCGCTAGCCTAAAACCAACGAGCCGCCCTGCGACGGCCCTGTGCGCCCGACAATAAAGTACGCCCATCACGGCCTTTGGGGGATGCAAGGGGGCATGCCCCCTTGCGCTCCTCCCGCAAGGGAGGCGGGGGAGGGAGCGCCCCCGCCACGGCAGTGGTACCCATACGCCAGGGGGCGGGAGAGGGCAATCCCCGCTCCGGCAGGAGCAAAACCCGCAAGGGAGGCGGGGGAGGGAGCCCCCATCCACGGCAGTGGAAACACCCAACGCGGCAGCGCAATCCTCCACGGCAGTGGCAAACCCCCGCGCGGGTAGCGCAAAACCGCCGCCCGCGCAGGGCCGAACCTACCCCAGCTTGATATCGTCGACGAGCGCGGTGTCGAGCCGGCGGATCACCGCCGCCAGCAGCTTGACCGCGTTGTCGAAATCATCGCGGTGGATGATCGAGGCGTGGGTGTGGATGTAGCGCGACGGCACCCCGATCGCCAGCGAGGGCACGCCCTGGCCGGCCACGTGGAAGCGCCCGGCGTCAGTGCCGCCGGCGGGGACCGAGTCGAACTGGACCGGGATATTCTCGGCCTTGGCGGTCTCGATCACCAGATCGCGCAGCCGGGTGTTGGGAATCATCGAGGCGTCGAAGATCAGGATCACCGGGCCTTCGCCCAGCCGGCCCTGGGCCTCGTCCTTGTCGATGCCGGGCGTGTCGCCGGCGATGCCCACGTCGAGGGCGAAGGCGATGTCGGGCTGGACCATGTTGGCCAGCGTCGTGGCGCCGCGCAGGCCGACCTCCTCCTGGACCGTGGCGCCGGCGTAGACGGTGGCCTTGAGCTTGGCGGCCTTCAGCTCGCGCAGGACCTCGACCGCCAGCGCGCAGCCGAAGCGGTTGTCCCAGGCCTTGGCCATGATCAGCTTCTCGTTTTTCATCGGCGTGAAGGGGCAGATCGGCACGATCGGGTCGCCGGGCCGCACGCCCCACTCCTCGGCTTCGGCCTTGGACGAGGCGCCGATGTCGATGAACATATCTTTCTTCTCGACCATCTTTTTGCGCGCCTCGGCCGAGAGCAGGTGCGGCGGCTTGGAGCCGATCACGCCCACGATCGGGCCGCCCCGGGTCTCGACGGTGACGCGCTGGGCCAGCATCACCATCTCCCACCAGCCGCCGAGCGTCTGGAACTTGAGGTAGCCGTCATCGGTGATCCGCGTCACCATGAAGCCGACCTCGTCGAGGTGGCCGGCCAGCAGCACTTTCGGGCCGTTGGCGGCGCCGTTCTTGCGGGCCAGGATGCTGCCCAGGTTGTCGCGCACGATGTCGCCGAGCGGCTGGAGCGCCTCTTGCATGATCTGCCGGACCGGCCCCTCGCTGCCCGGCACGCCCGGGGCTTCCGTCAGGGCTTTCATCAGAGCTAAGCGTTGATCCACGATGATCTCCTTATGTGACGGTGGTTGTTATGAGCGTTCGCGCATAATAGGCGCTATTGTAAGCCAACTGCCGGCGCCCGGCAATTTGACAGTCCCGGCCGATGCTTCTAAAATGGCGGGGCGGGGCGCAAGCTCCGCATTTTGCACCGGACAGACAGGTAACCGTCGCTGGCCTCCGGGCCAGAGGAACTTCCCGACTCTTCGGCCGTTCGCGGCCAGGCCACCCTGTGAAACAGCAAGCAGGGGCGGCGCGGGCGTAAGTCCGCGTCGACGCAAGACGACAACAGAAAGCATTCCCGCCGATGGCCCCCGGGCACAGGTAAGGGCTGAAATGGTGCGATGTAAGAGCGCACCAGCGTCGCCAGTGATGGCGGCGGCTAGGTGACTGCGCTGGCTGACGGAGAGCAAGGTGCGTGGGACGGGCCATACCAGTGAGAGAGGCGACCCCTCGTTTGCATCACGGCGTTCGTTCGCATCGCAGCGGCAACGGTGAGGCCGGGTGACACCCGGCGATCCAGGCGCCGCCCGCTTCGGCGGAGATAGATGACGGTTCATACAAAATCGGGGGTACTGCCTGTCTGTCCGGTGCCCCATCCCCCATCCAAACCCCGCCCGCCGCGCGAATAGATCGGCACAACGCACTTCGTATCTTTTAACTGAATCACTATCGGCCGCTCAGCCTCGCTCCCGACCGGAGCGATCCACGGAGGTTGCAT